>SYHM01000023.1 GCA_005799205.1 Planctomycetia bacterium
GTCTGCAACCACGTGCGATGGGTGGACGGAAAGTGATCGGTGATCGCGCCCCGAGTAGCCATCGAATGATCCTACGACGACGACCTCGAAGTCCTACACTCTTTCTCTTCCCGAGGTCCGGATTGTGATCACAACCCCCACTGGCAGTTTCTCAGACCCCCCGCCGCCCACCAACTTAGGGAAGGCTGGTCCCTTTCGGCTCGAAGGCATCATCGCTGAGGGGGGTGCCGGAATTGTCTACCGCGGGGTTCAGGAAGTTCCACTGCGGCGCATCGCCGCAGTCAAGGTGCTTCGAGACGGAATCGCCTCCCGTCACATTCGTCAGCGATTTGATGCCGAGCGCCAAGCGCTCGCAGACATGCATCATCCGAATGTCGAAAGCATTTTCGACGCTGGGACCACCGACGATGGGCGTCCATGGTTTGCGATGCCGTTCATCGACGGATCGCCCATCACGACACACTGCGACGACGAGCAACTCTCGCTCGCTGAGCGGCTGACACTTTTTCTCGAGGTCTGCGCGGGAGTTGCGCATGCGCACGCAAAGGGGATCATCCACCGCGACCTCAAGCCCAGCAATGTGCTTGTCCAGCGAGCAGAGAGTGTTCCGATCGCGAAAGTCATCGACTTTGGGATCGCCAAGTTTCGAGAGATTGACCGCGCGACGGACATGGACATGACCGTGCACGGCGCGTTTCTTGGAACGCTCGCCTACGCGAGTCCTGAGCAAGCGACTCTCGGCGCAGCGCATGCAGATGCTCGCAGCGATGTCTTTGCACTCGGCGCTCTGCTGCACGAACTGCTGTGTGGACTCACGCACCTTCCGGTTGATGCGAGCCGCGCGACGATGCACGATCTCTCAACCTTCGAGCCAACGCGCATGTCCGCGCGCATCGCCGCGATCGCACGAACTGATCCTGAGCGGCTCGAGCGACTCGCGATGCGCCCCAGTTTGACTGCCGCTGGACTCGAACGTTCGATGCGCGGTGACCTCGATGCGATCGTGATGACTGCGCTCGATCCTGAGTCAAGCCGCCGCTATGGAACGGTCGAGGCGCTGGCAGAAGACATCCGCAGAATGCTCGATGGACGGCCCGTTGAGGCGACAACTCCCACGCGGCTCTACTTGCTCTCGCGGTTCGCGCGCCGGCACCGGGTCGAGACCAGCGCTGGGGTCGCCATTGTGCTCATCGTTCTCAGCGCGATCGCCACGCTCTCATGGATGCTGCTCCGCGAGCGGACGCTCACCGCCGCGCTCGAACACGCGCTGTGCCTTTCAAGCCTCGCGGCGGCAGACGGCGCATTCGCGCTCGGAGAGCCCAGCGGCGCGAGGGCTGCACTTTTGCACGCTCCAGAGTCACAGCGGGCATTCGAGTGGAACTACCGAATGCGCCTCACCGACGCCTCGCAGCGCGCCAACACCAACCTCGTCGCAGGGCGGTACTGCGTTCGGCACTCACCCGACGGCACATTGCTCGCCACGACGTACGGCGATCAGATCGCGGTCGTCGACGCCGAGTCACTCGAACTTGTTCGCGTCCTTCCATATCCAACGAGCGAGGGACCGCAACCCGACTCCAAACGAGAGTGTTGGTGGGTGGCATGGAGCCCCGATGGAACGCGCATTGCCGCGGGGGCAGTCGAGGGCGGAGTCGTGCTTTGGGAGGCTGCCACTGGCACGGTCGTGGCCGAACGAGTGAGGCGCCACGAAACGTCCATGGGTTGCTTTGTGGACGATGCCACACTGGTGCTTGGCAGCAGTTCGGGCGAACTTTCGCTCGTCGATGCCGCAACGCTGACCGCGCGCGCCACCGCGCGCAACGCGCTGCCCGGCCGTGTCTACGCAATCATCCGCGCTGGCGGCAGTCGCGTTGTCGCACTTTCGTCAACCACACTCGGAGCGTTTGACTCGACGACGCTTGAACCACTGTGGCGGGTACAGACTGAAGGATCCGCCGTCGGCGCATCAATTGATCCACCGAGTGAGCGCATCGCGGTCACATACCGCGCAGCCCGTCCCGTGACGATTCACAGTGCGGCGAATGGTGCGCTGATCGCGACCATCACACAGAGTTCAAATGCATGGGATGCCTGCTGGAGTCGCACGGGAGATCTGCTGTGGACCGGCGGATTCGACCAGCGCGTGCTCGCATTCGATGGAGCCAACTACACCATGAAGCGAGCATTTGGTGGCTCGACTTCTCAGGTGTGGTCGATCAGCAGTGCCGACGACTCTCGTGCTGTGAGCGGCGATCAGTCGGGGGCACTGCGCTGGTGGAGTCTGCTCGAGACTCCAGGAATCCGGCGCATCGCACTCTCCGCGAACACGCTGTCGAGTTGCACACTTTCTACGAGTGGAGATGAAGCTTTCATCGGCGACTCGCGTGGCGCCCTCTACTGTGTCAACCTCGCGACGGGTTCGACGCGTTGGGAGCGCTCCCCCCGCCAACCGATTGTGGCCTCCCGGATGATTGCCGCCAAGGGTGTTCTCATCATTGAGGCCGATGGTGCACTCTCACTGCTTGACCCGCGCGACGGGTCGGTCATTGAATCGACCACCCCGCAGTCATGGTGCTCGCACGCGGTCATCGCGCACGATGGCTCGTTCATCATTGTTGTGCGTGGTGCCGAGCTCGAGTGCATTGAACTTCCGAGCGGACGCGTCCGCTGGAGCGCGGCGCTCTCTGACGCCTCGTGCGAGACCCTCACGATCTCGCCCGACGACCTCATGATTGCCGCGGGAACGCGCGAACACAAGCCCGAACTCTTCGATTGCTGGGATGGCGCGGCACACACGCTCGAGCGGGTGGGAGCGCACTCCGAAGTGATCTGGGTCTTCGCGAACGATGGCCAGACCATTTGGAGTTGCACCCAAGAGTCGCACTGCGAAGCGGCCGCGCAAGACCGAATGACAGGAGCGGGCAGCCAATCGTTCGGCGGACTCACAGGCGCCGCCGTCTCACTCACACTTGCCCAGCGCGCCCCTCGTGGAGCTGTTCGAAGCCGCACCGGCGTCATCAAGATCTTTGAACCTGGCAAGGACGATGATCTCTTGACGCTTCGCACAGAGGAAGTGAAGTCCCGACTGTTCTTCACCCCCGACGCCGATCGATTGCTTTCGCTGCGAGAGGATGGCGTCGTCGAAATCTTCGACGGTTCGCCGATGGTGGCGAAGTGAACGCCTGCGACCGGGCGTCACTTCTCGCACGTCAACGCCGCGTGATCCCGTGAGTAGCGACAAGGAAGAGCCCGCAACAAAACATGAGTACTGACCCGCTGAGCCACCATCGACGCAAGAGTGGATCGATCTTCAACATGTGTTTCCGCCCCACGGTCCACATGACAACAGGGCAACCCAAGAGCCACAGGCGACCGATCCAGAGAACGGTCTCGCTCCAGTTCACCACAGGCATCCGATCGTGCACATCGGAACTGCAACCGTCATGCCCGCAATGTATGTTGCAAGGCACGTTCCCAAGAGCATCAGAGTTGGAGCACCCAAGACCGCAACGCACGCTGCGACGCAGACAGCCCACCCTGGCCCGGTCAGGACACACGCCAACGCGCAGGCCCCGCCGGTGAGTGCGCCAATGACTCCCGCAGCCTCCGCACAGCGCATGAACAGATCCCAAAGAATTGCGTGGGAATTCGCTAGGCATTCGCTCAAGCAATCGCCGTAGTAGCCAGTGCTCGGCACTCGCACCGCAGCAGCCTGTTCAAGCCTCGAATTCAACCATTCTGCCCCCGCCAGCGCGCTTCCCGCCGAAGCGGTTTCTTCCGCCAATTGGAATGCGCTCGACCTGAAGCAGTGTGGTGCCGGAGCGCTGAGCGAGACCTCGATCTCAGACCGTAGACCGTAACCAAATCGGACGCTTTGCCCACATGCGTCCACAAACATCACTGCAACAACTGCGACTGCTGTGTGCGTCGTCACGGTGCAAGCAATCGGTGGAGTGATCGACGGCGGCAGGACGCATTCAGCGTCTGGCTCGGACCAACACGGGTGAACTAGAGCGCTGCTCAAGACGATGATTCCGGCGAATGTCTGGTTGGGGGGACAAGCGATCTGTTCCTTGGGCCGCAACACCGCCGGCGACGACTCCTCCACCCACGCGGTCGTAGGGCGATCGTCGGTTGCAGGGCGCGCTGCTGGCGCGACTCGATGGGGCACGAGCCACATCTCGATCGCCAGCAATCCAAGTGCAAGGCCTGCGTGCTGCATCGGTGATTCCTTGTTCATCCGGTTCGCTCCAGAGTTTGAGGCCGCCCGTTCGTCGCGCGTGGCGCGATCCTCGATGAACATAGATCAGTCGTCGAGCGATGTCAATTCGACCTCGGTGGCTGGTGCTGACTCGACGGCGCGATCGACGTGACGACGGGCTCCTCGAGATTGCGGGCGGTTCGCCGATGGTGGCGAAGTGATGAGCGCTCAGAGTCGCAACTCAGGGGTGATGATCCTTCACCCATGAGGTCGAGACCTTTGCTCGGCGAAGGAACGCGCAGAGTTGCCCAGTGTGATGCTGCACGTGGCGCAGGTTGTAGAGCGGGAGTTCAGCGCGCGTGAAGGCGAGCCACGGAAATCCCGCGGGCCCGCGCAGCGTCGCGGGGGTCTCTTTGCGAAGCGACGCACGGATTTTTCTACGAACATGCGACGTGTAGTCGAGTAACTCGCGCTTGGTCATCGTTCGCGATGGATACTCCGCTTTGACATCCGACGCGCCACCAGGATGAAAGCGTGGATGCGGCTTCCA
>SYHM01000143.1 GCA_005799205.1 Planctomycetia bacterium
AGGCGTTGTCCAGCTCATCGTCATCGAGTAATCGTTGCGCGTATCGGAAGAGAGGTAAACACGCATGAGAAGCGTCGTGCCTGGGCCAGGATTTGTGTACGAGAGTGTCTCGTTGTTGACGTTGCCGTTTCGCACAAGGACGGCAGATCCTCCGCAGGCGCTATAGAGATCGATGTCGATATCTCCGTTCGCGTGGGTGTAGGTGAACGAACCCGTGACGGCCTGGCCGACTGGCACATTCAGCGAGTACCAATCTTCATCGAGGCGCTTCACAATGAGGCCTGTGAATGTGCCAGGATTGAGGGCTTTGGGAGAGGCGCACGCATCGTTTGGTTCTTGTGCGTCATCACTTCCGGCAGCGAGTGGAGTCGCAAACCCTCCGCTGTTGACTGCGACATCCCACCGACCGTACCCATCATCGCCAGCAGGATTCGAACACGCGCTCGCCCCGCAGGTGAGGACGCCGTACATCTTGTGCGTGCTATCTTGGTAGATCGCAGAGCCAGACGATCCGCCCTCGGTGATTCCGTTGGTCCATGTGAGCTGAGCCCAATTCGAACCCGAACCGCAGAAATTATTGGTGCCGTTCTTGGAGCCAAACGAGATCGCTTGGGCCGTGCCGCTTGGATGATGAAGTCCAGTCGATGCAGTCCCCGTCGCAGGACTCGTGTTGGTCCATCCGGCCCAATACACCCCTGCAGGCAGCGCGCCGCGCGCCATCAGCAGGGTGCAGTCACTGGTGCCGTAGCCGACCGTAAGGTCGGCACCGGAGACTGTTGTCCCAGCGGAGTTACCGCCAGTGCACGCGGACCGAAAGAAGAAGATGAACGCAGCGCTGTTGGCTTCAGCCGTCGTGCTAATGCAGTGATTCGCGGTCGAGACGTAAGGAGTCTCATCTGCGGCCGTTGTGGCCATCAACTGCGATGAACAGAGGTACCCCGCGCCACCGCTGGTGAATGTGAGTTTCGCCGTTGCATTCGACTCATTGAGCCACGCGGGGTAGCACGCGGGATTCAGTGAGCACGTTCCGCCGAGTTGGTCTGCGAGTCCGAACACATCGCGGTAGCCGAACGCATCAGCGGCTGATTCGAATGGCAGCTGCGTTGGAATCTGTCCCGCTGGCACGAACCACTCGATACGGGTTCGAGTTGTCGGCGCGCAGATACCGAAGGCTTCGCCTGTGCCGAAGTCGCCTCTGCCAGTGAGCACTCCGGTCATCTTCTCTTCCATCTCGGGATTCACGATCGCGAGTTCGTGGCCTTCAGCGAGATTGAGTCCGCTGAGATGCAATCGCGAACTCATCGCACCGTCGAGCACAACATCGAGTCGCCAGAGTCGGCCACCTTCGACATCAATCCACTGACCATCGGCGATCGAGAAGCTGAGCGAGCGTTCGATCGCAAAGCGAAATGGTTGCGACGTGTCTGCGTTTGCGTCTTCCTTCAGATACTCGGTTGTGTCCATCGCGGCGAGTGCGATCTCGCTCGGGGGCACGAACCACGCGAAGTACCGTTCGCTGAGCGTTGGCTCGGCGGGCTTCTCGTTCACCGGTGCAACGAGTGGGCCGTGTCCGTCAGCCTCGATCGCGGCGAGCGCCGAACTCGAAGCAAGGCAGGCAAGAGCTGATGAGAGGGTGCAGGTGAGTCGCGTGGAAACAGTGAATCGCATGGTGGAGAACTCCAGTGTGGGTGTTCAACGGTCTACAAACAAGCCAGTCGCAAGATAACCCCGAGGCGAGGCAGACGCGAGAAAAACCTGCATTGTTCTTCAAAAACTTCACCGTGGCGTGATCGGACGCGACTCGAGATACGCCATAAGCGCGAGAATGTCCTCTCGCGAGCGAGAATCCAAGAGTCCCTTCGGCATGCTTGACGTCGTCAGTTGCGATCGTGAGGCGATGCCGTCCACGGGCACAACCTCGCGCTCATCGGTGAGCGGGTTCGTGCGGACGTCGAGTGACACCGCATTCTCGCGCACAATTCTTCCAACGACCAATGATCCGTCATGCATCTCGAGAAGTGATTCGCGGTACTGATCAGAGATCGTGGCCGACGGGTCGAGGATCGCGGTCAGAAGGTCTCGCCTCGAGAAGCGCCCTGCGACTCCGCTCAGATCGGGTCCGGTGGTTGCTCCATCTCCATGCACGCGGTGGCAGAGGATGCATGAAGACTCGCGAAAGATCCGCGCGCCGCGTTCGAGTTCGCTCGGCGATGGGCGCACGTCCGATCCGCCGACCGCAGCTGAATCGAACTCGCTCTCGAACTCGGCAACGGTCCAGGCATGGAACGCCGAACTCGTCGTTGGTGAACGTTCGAGCGATGGCGGAAGCGAGAGTGTTCCGGACGCGTCTCGAGCAGCAGTCGTCGGAGGCCCCACACGCGCTGATGCGTCGCTGCGAAGCTGTTCGATGAATCCGCGCAAGCTCAAGCCACCCGCACGATCGTTCGCCGCGAAGAGCCACTGCCAGTAGCGGATGCGTAGTGCATCGGTCCATCCCTCAGGGCAGAGTCGAAGCAGCGTTGCGTATCGAAGCGCCTCACTCCGGTCTTCTGAGTGTTCGAGAGCCTCCACCGCCAGAGGCACGACCGATGGAAGCGCGAGCGCGCTTGCGAGTTCGAGGGCAATCCAACGGAGCGGAGTTCCGCGGGTGCTGTTTGGATCGGCGAGCGTGAGTCCCAGAGCAGCCGACTGTCGCACGGACGGATCCGATGCGAGTTCACGGTGGCGTGCGACTGCGACCTCGACGATGCGGAGGGCCGTGACGGCGTCGTCGTCACTGCAAGGCGACTGCAGCGCACTCGCTGCTTCGTGGCACGCGAGTAACGCATCTGAGACTACTCCGGCCCGAACGAGGGCGAGCGAAAATGCGAGTCGTTGGCGGACTGTCTTGCATTCGGTGATCGCGCCCCGCCAACGATCAAGCGGTTGGTGTTCAAGCGCAACCCGCGCAGCGGTCCGAATGAACCGATCGCTGAGGTCAAGTCCCCGCACGATCGTTGGCAAGTGCATCACGAGTTCATCAGGTGAAAGCGGGTGTTGCAGTTGTTCATAGGACTTTCGAATGTGTCGCAGTGTCGCAGCAGCATCGGACGAGTGTTCCACGCGCGGTGGATTCCCAGTTGTCTCAGCTGCGCGCACCCGGTAGAGGCCACTTTGGGTTGCGCGACCTCCGGTCACGAAGTACATCGCGCCATCGGGTCCCCACGCGATATCAGCTACCGGCATGGGTCGACCAGAGATGAAGGGCTGCCATGTTGCCGCAAAGCTGGCACCCTCTTCGACAAGAGTCATGGCGAGGATTCTTCCGTAGGTCCAGTCAGCGCAAAAAATCATCTTGTTCCAGGGTGCGGGGAACGCTCCGGCCCATCCAGCGACCATCCCAGTGGGAGAGGCTGAGTCGGTGTCGCACGCGGCTGGCAGACTGTCTGGATACCACTGTGGCCAGGCTGCGCTGCCACTGCGCCACCCGTACTCACCCCCTTGCACCACATGCACGAAGCGCGGCGCGCGGTACCACGGTGCGCCAATATCCCACTCCATGTCGCTGTCGTAGGTAAAAAGTTCGCCTCGTGCATCAAAGCAGTGGTCATATGCGTTTCGAAATCCCCCCGCGAAAATCGTCGCGGCCTCTGTGACGGGATCAACTCGCACAACCACTCCGCCGGGCGAATAGACCCCAATGGCATGCCCTCGAGGATCCCACATTCGCGCGTCGACTCGATCTTCGCCAAAGAAGTCATGCGGCGAAGTCGGCGCGCGCCCAGGAGTCTCATCGGTCGAATAGCGCACGATGGTCTCTGGCAGTCTCGTGTGATTTCCTAGTGCCACATAGAGCGCGCCATCGGGGCCCTTTTCGACTGCGTGCGGACCGTGCTCGCCAGTATCGCCTGAGTATTGAATGAGCGCGGTGGAGTCCTCGTACGAGCCGTTGTGGTCGAGATCGCGAAAGCGCCAGAGCGCGGGAGTGCCGTCAGCACCGATCCCATTGGCGTACAGCACATCGCCAAGAAAGCAGAGCCCCTGTGCGCTGCGAAGTGCAGAGTCGAAGCTGCTGACTTCAGTTGTTGAGCCCGCGAACAGTGTTCCATCACGAGTGCGGCTCACTCCTGGAATCGACGCAATCGAGAGCGGTCCGTCTTGCGGAGAGATGAGCGCGCGTCCGAATTGGTCGAATGTGAGTGCGACCCAGCTGCCCTGCGAGGGCTGGGCACTCGCGAGCAGTTCTGCGGTGAATCCTTCGGGGAGCGTGAGGTTCGAAACCGAAGGTGCCGAGCGAATCGCGCTCACCTTGATCGACCGATAGCGCACTTCCATCGGATCGCCCTGATGCAACTGAAATGCGAGCAGTCCATCGCGACGAAACCGACTCGCGTCGCCATCGGTGACGTCACTCATGAGGACATCGTTGATCCAATGGCGCACACGTGTGCCGTTCGCTTCGATGCGGTAGTTGTTCCAATCGCCTGTGTGGATCGCCCGTCGCAGCACGGCGTCGGGAGCGAACTGCGCGATGACCCGCTTGCCCTCAGGTGTAAACTCAACTTGCTCGCCTCGCGCGCTCATGAGTTCACGACCGAGTCCCTCATAGAGCACCCCCGAGTAACTGTTGTTCGCATCAAGATCAGCCTGGAATCCGTAGAGGTCATGCTGGCCAGCGATGCGCGTACTTCTGTAGTGGATCCCGCTGTTGCCCCCTTGCAGTCGCACTTGGCAACGCAGCTCAAAGTCCTGTGGCATGTCGCCATCCCAGACCAGATACGTGCTGGCGGTCAGAGGATGCTCGACCGTCGATGCGCCCACGATGCACCCATCCTCGACGCGCCAATAGGAGAAGTCTCCGCTCCACCCTTGGAGTGACGTCCCATTGAATGGCTCGATGGTCTCGGCTTGTCCAACTGCACCTTGGGTCATCAACCAGCAACCGACCGCAGCGAGTGCCATGAGGAGTTGACGCATCGCCCAAGAGTAGAGAGTTAGGATGGGTGCATGACAACACTGCGTGCCATCGTGATGACTGTTGCACTCGCACTGTCTCTGATCAGTTCGAGAGCAGAGCCGCAAGCGCAACGAGAGGGGTGGAGCGAGACAATCGAGGCGCAGCCTGACCCCGCGATCATCTCAGATGCCGCGATCCGCGAGCGCATCATCGCCACGGGCCTGCCATGGCGGGTGCGTGACCGCGCAAGTGGAATTGAGTTGCTTCTCGTGCCGCCTGGTGGATTCACCACGCGCGAGAACGCGGTCGTGACGATTGCGGCGCCTTTCTATCTTGGTCGAACAGAAGTGACGCAAGCGCAGTGGATGAAGCTCATGCAGACGAATCCAAGCAAGTTTCAGCCATCGGGTTTTCAAGCGACAGCGGATGAGTCGCGTGACGTCAAGATCAGGCGCATCATGAGCGGTGGTTACACACGACAGGAGGCAGCGGCACAAGTCGCGGCCGAGCAGCTCGAATTCTCCAACACAAGCGAATGGCCGGTCGACTCAATCTCGCCTCAGGCAGTGGAGGCGTTTCTCGCCAAGACTGGGCTGTCACTCCCAACGGAGTCGCAGTGGGAGTACGCCTGCAGAGGCGCGACACCGAGCGAGCGATACGGAGAGTTAGAACAGATTGCATGGATGGGGGCGAATGCGGATGAACATCCACATTCTGTCGCGACGAAGCGTGCGAACGCATTTGGACTCCACGACATGCTCGGGAACCTCTGGGAGTGGTGTTCGGGGCCGTATGAGGCATCGACCCCAACATCGAGCAGTGACGAGATGCATCCGCTTCGGGGTGGCAACTGGCTCAGTCTGCCGCAAACCTGTACCGCCACCGCGCGCACTGGATCGGACGCTGCCCGAAGCGGATACGGCCTTCGGGTGATGCACAATCCATGACTTGGCATTCCCCCGTAGGCTGAAGCCATGCAGACATGGGGAAGATCAATCGTCTCTCTGGCCTTGCCCGCGGGGATCCTTGCCATAATGACGCTCAACGGGTGCGTGATCCACGGGAAGTCGTCTGGGTTTCCGGGAACCCCACTCGCCTCACTCTCGTGGGCTCAAGTGCTCGAGCACAATCCCGATCCCAAAGTCGTGACTGACAGTGCACTCGCATCTCGGATCAGAGCGACAGGATTGCCGTGGCGCGTGCGTGACACGGCGAGTGGAATCGAGATGTTGCTTGTTCCGCCTGGTGAGTTTGTCATGGGGATGAGCCCGGGCGACATGAGCGCGATGGACGACGAACGGCCTGCACACGAGGTCACGCTCACGAATGCGTTTTATCTCGGCCGTACCGAAGTCACGCAAGCACAGTGGACGCAGGTGATGGGCTACAACCAGAGTTACTTTCAAGAAGTTCGCTATCAGGTTGTGAGTGGTCCTGATGAGGCCGAGAAGGTGGCGGCACTCGTCGCCGCTGGTTACACGGTGACTGAGGCTGCTTCGAAGGCAGGCGAGGGCAGCTTGGTAGAGGTGAATTCAGGCGATTGGCCGGTCGAGACGCTTACTCCCGACGAGTTGATTCCATACCTACGCAAGACGCAGCTTCGACTTCCGACAGAGGCGGAATGGGAATACGCGGCACGCGCTGGAGTTCGCGAAGCAAACACTGGTCCGCTCGATGCGATTGCGTGGTACTCGGAAAATTCACAGAAGCGCACACACGCAGTCGGCGAAAAGTGCGCAAATGCCCTCGGGTTTCACGACATGATCGGCAATGTGTGGGAGTGGGTCAGCGATTGGTACTCGGCTGATTATTACGGCGCGTGTGAGAATGGCGCGACCGATCCAACTGGACCCGCATCGAGCGAGTTTCGCGTTGCGCGCGGCGGATCGTGGGATCATGTCGCCAAGAATTGTCGCGTTTCATTCCGACAGAACCACTTCATGCCAGATCCGCGGATCACCGACTTTGGATTTCGCGTCGCGCGAAATCCGTAACTGCCACGACGAGAGGAATTCAACATGAGTTTCACGACGACATCTCAGCGACTTCGGTGGCTCCTCATCCTTCCCGCGACAGCGGCGACCGCTGCGATGACACTTGGATGGCAGAGTCCGCCGCCAGCTCCGACGGCACCGCTAGCACCTGCACTTGCTGCGCAAAGCACTCCGACTGTGATCCCTCCGCGGATCGCTCCAGGAACTCCCGGCGGCGATCGCATGGCCGCCGCTGCGTCAGCGATGGGATGGGCTGAGATTCTCGATCAGAGTCCAGATCCCGCGGTTGTCACCGATGCGACGCTTCGCGCGGCGATCACAGGCACAGGGTTTCCGTGGCGGGTGCGCGACAGAGCGTCTGGAATCGAGATGCTGCTGGTGCCTCCGGGAGAATTCATCATGGGGATGAGTGTGGGTGATGAGTTTGCCAACAGCGACGAGAAGCCCGCGCACGAAGTGATTTTGACGAAGCCCTTTTATCTGGGCCGTACTGAGGTCACCCAGGAGCAGTGGACTCGACTCATGGGAACGAATCAGAGTTACTTTCAAGACATCAATTTCGAGGTGATTCCA
>SYHM01000144.1 GCA_005799205.1 Planctomycetia bacterium
GAAGCGGTCGAAGTGATGAGCGCTGCGGCTCCCAGTAGTGCGTAAGACTTCATGTTTGACATATCTCCCTTTGCGTTGAGTTGGCGTTTTCTTCGACAGAAAAACCAACGCGTGACTCGTTTGAATACAGGTTTTCTAGTGGTCCCTTTTTCAAACTCCCAATGCTCGTCGGGTTGACTCGCCACACATTGCGACGGGGCCTGACGACGCTTGGAATATGCCACCGATGTCATCGACGGTCAAGTTTTGTCGTAGATTTTTGTGGTGCGTCCGCGGGAGCTCGCCACTCAGAGGCACAACCCCCAGTTTGACGCAAAAAACGTGCGATCTCATGGCGCAATCGCCAGATTCGAGCCGAGTCAGCGACTACTGATGCGTTCGAGAGACGGTCTGATAGTGCTCGCGTTCGCCACGACCGCGCAGCGGATAGTCCTTGCGCAGCGGGTGGGCGGGGAACTCTTTCCACATGAGGATGCGGCGCAAGTCGGGGTGACCCCGAAACCGAATCCCAAACATGTCAAAGACTTCACGCTCGGCCCACTCGGCAGCGGGCCATAGTTCAGTTGCGCTTTCGAGCCAGAGAGCCGGATCGGCTTCGATGCCTGTGGTGTCCAGCGTGGGATCGAGGAAGACCTTGACCCGCAGGCGCCGATTGAACTGGTGACTCAGCACGTGATAGACGACGGCGAATCGAGCCACTTGCGCGACTGGATACCCCATGTAGTCGACTCCGCTGAGGTCAACGAGCATGTTGTAGTCACAGCGTGGATCGTCGCGCAGAAACCTCAACACCTCGTGCGACCTGTTCGCCGGAACGATCACAGTTGTTTGTCCTCGAAACGCCTCGACCTGCATAGGAACATCGCCAAACGCTGACTTGACCGCGGCGAGCGAAGGATGATCGAGCGTTGAAGTGGTCATGGAGTGATCCTATTGCGAGTCGCCTAGTGGCGAAAGTGTCTCGATCCCGTGAGCAAGCATGTGACCCCATGCTTCGTGCAGAGGTCAACCGTGTCCTGATCGCGCTTGGATCCCCCTGGGTGAACAACGCATCGCACCCCTGCGTCGATGAGCAATTGCGGGCCATCAGCGAATGGAAAGAACGCATCGCTCGCAGCAACTACGCCGCTGCTGCCAGCGGTCGCGAGCCGGCCCCTCGATTTCTCGATTGCGATACGGCAACTTGCAACGCGATCCATCTGTCCAGCGCCTGCTCCCCAGAGTGTTTGATCGTGCGCGATGCAGATTGCATTCGACTTGAGGTGTTTCACGATGTTGAACGCGAAGAGCGCGTCGGCGAGAACTGCACTGGTTGGCGCTGGGCCGGCGACATGTTGCAGCGACTCGGCGCGCAGCGGAAGTGTGTCGCGATCTTGCACGAGCACGCCTCCTGGAACAGAGCGCAGTGAGACCGGTCGATCTTCACAGTGGCGAATCGGACCAAGCGCGATGAGGCGCACGTTCTTCCAGCGCGCGCTGAGAGCCTCGAGCGCCGGGGCCGAAAAGCTCTCGGCGATCACGACTTCAAGAAAGCGCTCACCGGCGACCATTTCTCGCGCTGTCTCTTCGTCAATTGGGCAATTGAAGGCGACGATGCTGCCGTAGGCCGCGAGCGGATCACCCTCATAGGCGTGCGTAAACGCTTCGCAGGCAGTCGAAGCGAGCGCTGCCCCACACGGATTCGTATGTTTGATGATCGCACACGCGCTCTGCTGCGGCACAATCTCGCAGAGGTCCTCGACGAGCTCGAGCGCCGCGCTCGCGTCGAGCAGGTTGTTGTATGAGAGCGGCTTGCCATGCAAGAGCGGCGCACCCACCAGCGATGGCTCTCGCGATCCAGGCCGGGTGTACACCGCCGCCCGTTGATGGGGGTTTTCGCCGTAGCGCAACTCGTCGACCTTCACAAGGTTCACCGTCAGCGTGTTCGAGAAATCATGTTCGTGCGAGGAATCAAACCACTGGCTGATTGCGCTGTCGTAGGCCGCGGTGCGCGTGAACGCCGTGGCCGCGAGGCTTCGGCGCAATCGTCCAGAGGTTGCTCCGTGATGTTGGCGCAGTTCGCCGCAGACCAAGTCGTATTGGTCGGGGCTCGTGACCACACAGACATGGCTGAAATTCTTCGCGGCTGAACGAATCATGCTTGGACCACCAATGTCGATGTTCTCGATCGCCTCAGCTTCGGTAACCCCCGCACGACGAATCGTCGATTCGAATGGGTAGAGATTCACGCAGACCAAGTCGATGGGGCGAATCTCATGTTGCGCCATCGCAGCAAGGTGTGTCGCAGAGTCTCGCCGGCCAAGCAGCCCTCCGTGGACGCGCGGATGCAGCGTCTTGAGTCTGCCATCCATGATTTCTGGGAACCCAGTGAGTTGCTCGATCGATACAACAGGAATTCCCTGCGCGATGAGTGCAGTTGCCGTCCCGCCAGTTGAGATGATCTCGACCCCATGCTCAATGAGTGTGCGGGCGAGCGGCAGCAAGTCTCGCTTGTCGCTGACAGAAACAAGCGCGCGACGGACCGCGACGAGATCACTCATGGCGCGGTCGCTTGCGCGGCGACATCCCTCGCTTGTTGGGTCGCGCGAACTCGTGCCTCGCATCGCTGAAGGGCTCCGTCACTGCTTAGTAGATACAGATCAGGATCGATTGGACCGGTGACTGCGAGGGAGATCACGCGAGGCAGCGTCAGCGTCGCACTCGTGCTTCCATCGGTGGTGTGAAGCGCACTCAGCGTATGTGACGGGGCATCCCAGACGAGGACGTGATCGGCCACTTTGCAGATCACTGTGCCAGGCGCGGGGCTCTTCCACCGCAGGGTGCCATCGCGCCCGAGCACTTCATGTGTGCCTTCAGCATTCATTGTGGCAGCCGCAGCTGAGATCGCAACGAGGCCTTGTCTTGGGACTTGCGTGTACACCAACTCGCCATCACAAAAGACATCGCTCGTCAACGGTGATTCTGTGATGTATCGCCACCGAAGTGCACCAGTTGCTTCCTCGTACGCATGAACGGCGTGATCGCCGCACGCGGCGTAAATCGCTCCTGCGCCTGCGGCAACCTGCCCTTCAATGGGACCGCCAAGCTTCTTCCGCCAAATCTGTCTCGTCGTCTGTGCATCGAGCAGCGCCAATTGACCCGAGGTGCTTCCGACCGCGACTGATGATCCAACAAGGATCGGTGCGCTCTTGATGAGTCCGCCGATTTCGTTCGACTTCCAGAAGCAGCCCACGAGATACTGCTGCCACGCGACAAATCCACCCTTGGCTCCGAAGATCAAGAAACGACCATAAAGCGCGGATTGGGTGGTCGGAATGCGTTCAAGCTTCTGGCCGCGGCTGAAGGTGCCATTGCCAGAGTCGAGCACTGCAATCGCGCTATCGAGCGTGACCAATACCTCATCGACGGCACCGATCCGTGCGCGATCGACGTCGTGCACCCGGTCATGCCCTCGCCCACATGCGTTCTGCCAGACAGTCAGTCCCGTCGAAGTCAGAACGCGTGCAAGGTGCGAGGTGCTGTCGGTGACAAAGACGCTGTCTCCTTCTGCGGGGAAGACCCGAACCATGGATGAATGATCAACGGATGGCACCTGGGTCTGCCAGACGGTGCGCATTCCAATTGACTCGACAGCGCTCGGGCCGGCGAGAAAACGAGCGTTGAGTTGTTCAGTCGTTGGCTGCTGCGCGAGTGCTGAGCCGGTAAGCCCTGCCGCGACGAGAAATGCAAAGAGTGTGCGCATCGGGGTGGGGAGTATACGACTCGAGGTGCGCGCCAAAAACAGGCTCGGCCGCGCCCTTTTCAGAGTCGCGGCCGGCCTCCCTTTTCCCTTTCCCTATCCTCTAGATCGGGTCGGTTTCAATCACATCCCTTGAAACAACTTCCAGTCATTGAAAGTCCCTTTTCCCTGAGACCCTCAAGCAAATTTAGGTTCCGTTTGTTCGCTAGTCCCTTTTAATTACTGCGAACTCCCATCACCATCCCGATCCGTATCGCGTCAGCAAAGGTCCCTACTCCGATGCTGACACGCACTAGTATCCGTTACCTTTGCTTCGCAGGTTGCACAAACGGCCAAGAATCAAAAGAAAAGTCTCGGGCGAACTGGGTGTCGTTTTATTGAGAACAATGATGAAAGTCGTCCGATAACGCAAGAGGAAGCTCGGTCTTGTTCATCGCATCACTCATGCAGCACAGTTTCTTCGCGCTCACCGCAACGCTTGGCGGTAGTGCTTTCGACGCTCAATCCGTCACGGCGCGAACGAGTTGGTGGGAACGAACTGGTGCAAGCAAGTTTGCTGCACAGTCTCACGCAGTCCGAAGCGATCTGCCACAGAGTTCCTCGCGTGCAACCGCAGCCGACATCGATCGTGCATGGTTGATGATCGACACGGCACTTGGGTCACTTCGGCCAAGAACGCGCGGTCTGCAAGAAGCGCTTCTCTTTCAATCGCAAGAAGATCTCTCAGAGACGATGCGCACGCAGTTCGCGATCGATCCTCCAAGTGAAGCATTCGCGTTTCGCTCGCCGCTCGGACAAGGCATCGCGGTGTGCACAGAAGACACTCCCGCACCGATCGCCGCGCGAGGGTTGCGAGCAGCACTGTGCGGTGAATACCTGCGCCTTGCGTGCGCAGGAGATCTCGCCCCCGCAGTGCAGTGTGGGTTGCTCGATTTTGTTGCGCGGTGGGACAGCACTGGCGGCGGAGGCGGGGTCGGCGACGCAGGCGCATCACTCGTGCGATCTGCAGCTGGCGCGAAGAACGCTCTATCTGTTCAGGCGATCCTCTCGATGGATCGATCGCAGTGGACCGCCGCAGTTGCAGCCGACCCTCATGGCTCACTGTGCGAGCAGAGTGCCTCGATCATTCGATTTCTCACCCAACCCAAGTCGCAACGAGGGATCGCCGCATTTCAGGCCTACCTGCGATTGGTCGCAGAGGGGACTCCCAGCAGCGATGCGTTCGCTTTGGCATACGGACTGTCAAGTGATGGCGCGTGGCGCGACTTTGACGCGCAGTGGAGAGCGTTCACCAAGTCTGAGAAGGCGAATCCGGCCGAGACAGTGCGAGAGCGCCTCGCGTTCTTTGGAGAGGGGTTGAGGATGCTCGACGCGGCGGGATCGCTGCCTCTCGACTTCGATGCCCTTGCAGTGGCGCTCACCGATCAGAGGTTCTCTGCTCCTCGAGCGTGGCGCCCTGGGTTTTCGTGCGTGAGCGCAGAGTGTGCGAGCGTCTTCAGTCCGGTGGATGGTTGTGACTCGAGTCGCGACGGTCCACCGTCAGCGCCTGCGAAAGCCGACCCATCGAAGGCAGCCGCTCGGGGGGCGAAGTTTCGCCTTGAATCCACTGAATCATCGAGTGATCCAAAGTCGCCGCCAGCGGTCGTTGTCGCAGATTCGCAGACGCTGAGATTCAAACTGAGCTGGTTTAAGACACGCCCAGCGAGCGAAGCGCCGTGGGTGTGGGACATCACGCGCGGCAACTAGAGTGTGCGCCATGACCGCACCCCGTGAACAGATCCACCCAGGCAGCGAGTTGCGCGCACTCATGCGGCAGAAGACCGTTGTCGTCCCAGGCGCATTCAACGCGCTCGTTGCTCGGGCAGTTGCCCGCGCGGGATTCTCTGCGTGCTACATCTCTGGTGGAGCGACGGCGAATGTCTCTGGATACCCAGATATCGGCTTGATCACGCTCACAGAGATGGTGCGCACGATTCGTGAAATCGTTGATGCGTCGGGATTGCCGGTGATCGCCGATGCAGATACTGGGTTTGGTGAGGTGGAGTGCGCCATGCGCACAGTCGTCGCATACGAGCGTGCGGGCGCGGCGGCGCTGCATGTTGAAGATCAAGTCTTCCCAAAGCGATGCGGTCATCTCGACGGCAAAGAACTCGTCTCGCCGCGCGCGATGGCCGACAAGGTGTCGGCGATGGCGAATGCGCGCCTCTGTAGGGACTTCGTGCTCATCGCTCGAACGGACGCGATGGCGATCGAAGGAATGGACGGCACGATTCGCCGAGCGAATCTCTACCGCGAGGCAGGAGCGGATGTCATCTTTCCTGAGGGGCTCGCGAACGCCTCCGAATTCAGTGCATTCCTCAAGGGATCACCCGGATTCGCACTTGCGAACATGACTGAGTTTGGAAAGACCCAGCACCTGACAGCCGACGATTTCTCGTCGCTCGGATACTCGCTTGTGATCTATCCGCTGTCGATGATGCGCCTTGCAATGCGTGCCGTCGAAGATGGTCTCGCCGTGCTGAAGGCACACGGATCGGTTGAATCGATTCTTCCCAAGATGCAATCACGAGGCGACCTCTATTCGCTGCTCGACTACAAGCCCGGCGCCCAGTGGAAGTACCCGCGAGGTGGTTCATGACACTCGATCGCCGCGCATTCATGCAAGCGGCCGCAGCCGCAGTTGTGATGCCTTCGGTGATTCGCCGCGTGGGCGAACTTTCACCGCAGTCCGCACCAGCGGACCCACTGATCTGTGGTACAGGGTCGAATCGCTTCAGGATGATTCACGATTGGATCAAGCCGCCGCCGGGGATGAAGTTCGGCGACACGCACGGGCTCGCCCAGGACAGTGCTGGCCGCATCTATGTCGCTCACACCGTTGGTGAGGGCAGCACTCCCGTTTCGGGGGTCTGTGTCTATGACGCGAGTGGGGCGTTCGTGTCTTCGTGGGGCGGACAGTTTCAAGGAGGAGCTCACGGACTCGATCTGCGCAATGAAGGTGGCCGTGAGTTTCTCTACCACTGCGACACGCGTAGGCGCTGCGTTGAGAAGACAGACCTCACGGGCAAGGTGGTCTGGAGCGTTGGTTGTCCGATGGCCAGTGGCGTGTACGCGACTCCAGAGTCTTGGTGTCCGACAAATGTGGCGTTTTCACCCGACGGAGATCTTTACGTAGGTGATGGCTACGGTGGATCGTTCATTCACCTTTTTGCGAGCGATGGAACGTGGAAGAAAGTCATCGCGAAGCCTGGAAGCGGAAAGGGTGAGACATCGTGCCCGCATGGACTCTGGATTGACTCGCGATCGGCAGACCCGACGCTCGTCGTTGCAGATCGAGGTAATCGGCGAGTGCAGGTGCTCGACCTCGAAGGCAAGCACATCGCGTTTCACACCGACGGTGTACGCATGCCGTGTGACATGAAGTTTCGAGAGGGTGTGATGCTGGTCCCAGATCTCGAAAGTGTCGTGACGCTCTACGACGACAAGTTCAAGCCGATCGCGTCGCTTGGCGATGGGCTCGTCGATGGTCACGCATCACCACTTCGCGGCGCAGCGCGTGAACAGTTCGTCGCTGGAAAGTTTGTTCACCCGCACGACGCGATTTTTCTCGCCAACGGAGACATTCTCGTCGCCGAATGGGTGCCGATTGGGCGTGTGACACTTCTTCAACGGATTGTCTGACGGCGCGTCGCTACTAGCGTCTCGACTGCTTGACGAACACATACGGTCCAGCGGCTGAACCCCACACTTGCACTCCAGAGGTGTTGAATCCGCGGTCCAACGAGTGAAACTCGGACGAGGTGAGCGTCACCTCGCTCACCACATAGGCAGCGCCGTGCGCGCTCGTCGCGCACTCGCTCGCCGCGGTTGTGCCGATCCACGAGCCGACCGAGTCGCGATGGAACGTCATCGTGCAACCGGCCAGTGGCACTAGGAGCGCCGGGGCGATCGAGTGCAAGGGCCGATCCCGCTTCCACTCGCCGATGAACTGCGACGAGTTCTGGCCGAACTGAAAGACGCGGCAGTCGACCGACTCTGCGTCGGCGCCGTCGACAATCTGATAGACGCGCTGTCGATACGGAGACTCGGGAGAACTCGCCTGCGCTTGCTCGACATAGAGCCAAAGTCCATCGGTGCGGTCGACCCAGATGGGGCGCATGTGAAGCACCAACGACTGAAAGTCCGCAGAGGCACTTGCTTGAGACGCATTTGTGTACGCCCCAGCCATCGCATCAGCGACCTCACGGCTGTTGAGTGACGCGAGGGCAGGATCGATGCGCGCGGTCGACTCTGTGCCACACGAGGTCAACATCAGCGCTCCCACGATGGATAGTGAAAGGCGAGTTGCGGTTGCGATGGTTGCGTGCATGCGAACATTGTCATGGCAACGCGCC
>SYHM01000145.1 GCA_005799205.1 Planctomycetia bacterium
AGCGGTTGGGGCGCCTGCCCGTAATCGGTTGGGCAGAGTGGCGGTCCTCGGCTGATACCGTAGCGGCGTGCCCGCGCCGAATGCTGCGTCTCGAACCCTTCCGCTCGCGTGGCTCATGGTGGTTGTCGCATCGATTTCGAGGTTCGGATGGCTGGTCTATGACACCGTCTCTGGCTTCGGCAATTTTGTGACGTTCGTCTGGGCGGTCAGCGTGCGCTTTGCCGCACATCCGATTCGCTGCATGAAGTGGTCGCTGCTCGGGCCGCAACTGTTCTCGGTTGGCGTCGCGAGTATCCCAGTCGTTGCAATCACTGGGGCATTCATTGGAATGATTCTCGCGCTCGAGGGATTCGAGCAGTTCGCGTCGCTCGGCCAGGAGTCGCGACTTGGAAGTGTCATCAACATCTCGGTCATCAAGCAGATCGGTCCAGTTCTCGCCGCCGTGATGGTTGCGGGACGCGTTGGGGGAGCCTTGGCTGCAGAGCTCGGCACGATGGCGGTGACTGAACAACTCGATGCGATGCGGGCGATGGATGCAGATCCCCTTCGCATTCTCGTCGCCCCTCGAGTGATCGCATGCGTCGTGATGACACCGATGCTCACGATCTACTCTGATCTCCTCGGTGCCTGGGGTGCGTGGTTCATTACTGTCAAAGTCTTCGGGGTGGCAAGCGTCGACTACTGGTTCTTCACCGCGCAGGCAGTCGATTGGTGGGATCCCACGTCGGGGCTGCTGAAGTCAATCGCATTCGGCGGAGCCATCGGACTGATCTCGTGCTACAAAGGGTTTTCGTGCTCTGCGGGCGCTGCAGGAGTTGGGCGGGCCGCGACAGACGCGTTCGTGGCGAGCTTCCTCGCGATCATTCTGCTGAACCTGGTGCTCGCAGAGTTCTTCGGAAGTTTGTACACGCTGCTCGCCAACGACTCGACCTCATTCATCCAATGAACGCTCTCGCTTCGTTCGCTCGGACTCCGATGCACTCGATGCTGTGGGTCCTTGGTCTAGCGCTTATCGCAGCGCAATCCACCGTCGAAACTGGACAGCCACCACCTCCTGAGGGGCGACCACCCATGGGAGCACTCAGCCGCACCGAAGCACGAAAGTGGGAGATCACGCTCTCACTTGACCTTCCCGAACTGCGACGCAGAGAGACAGTCTCTGAGGCCCTCATCGTTCCCGTCAGTCTGCTTGACACATGGTGGCAGGTCGACCCGCGGTCGTTTCGGACGCGCGTCTCAGTTGATTTTGTTCCTGTACCGCCAGCTCAGTTCGCGCTCACGGTGGCTCCAAGTCGCCACGGAGAGTCTCGGGTCGAGATCCCGGTTCCAAATGTGATCGAGCAACGCCTCACCGCTGAGCTTGCGTGGACGGTCGAGGTCTGGTCGTGCGCGCTCGACGAAACGCTCGCCGCAACTCTCGAGTGGCCATCGACGTGGCCCGATGAGGTACAGCGGTTCTTGCTGCCAAGTCCTGGCATTAACCCGAAAGACCCACTCGTGCAGGGTTTACTCAACGAGATTTCGTCTCGCTTCGATCGAAAGTTGCCCCCGCTCGTGGGCGCGAAGGAGCTACTTCGGGCTGGGAGTAAATCGCTTCGAAATGCGGGTCACGCAGAGGGCGGCACCTCGGGAGCCAAGACACGCGGGATCGCGCTCTTTGGCACCCACGAAGCGCTTTCGTCACAGGTCGGATCGCAGGCGGACCTGACATGCATCTGCCTCGCACTCTTGCGCGCTGCGGGCTTCCCAGCACGTCCAGTGATTGGACTCATCAACGATGGCACTCGACGCAGCAACGCTTCAAATGCAGACACACTCGCGCTGTGGGGCGAAGTGTTCTTGCCACAGTGCGGATGGGTGCCATTTGACGCAGATCAGATTCGAGGCGGGGTCTCGCCTCAGACCCCAGTCACCAATGCGTGGAAAGGATTCGGGAGCGACCGTGATTTCAATCAGCGCGTGCCGATCACTCACGAGCTCGACTTGTATCAACCGAAGGCCAGCGATGTCGGTCGCACTGCGCTCTTTGCGGCCCTCGTTCGGCTGAAGACCACGCTCGAGCAGCCTGGCAAGGGTCCGACCGACATTCTCATCCAGACTTCTGTGGTGAACCGGGGTCGAGGGCGCAGCGGGTTGTGAATTCTCCCTGACGCAATCCGATCACCGCTTCGAGACGCGACACAATGAGATGCGTGCTCTCGTTGCGCCGCTCAACTTTTCCGTACGCAACGACTGCCGATGCAAAGCGCCCCACCGACCGAACGCGCTCCCAGACCCGTGGCCGAACAATCAAATTGGCAGGACCAGTTTCGTCTTCGATGGTGAGGAAGACGATTCCCTTGGCGGTTGCTGGACGCTGCCGGACGAGCACGATTCCAGCGATCGCCGCACGGCTTCCATGGGGGAAGGTCAGATCCGATTGAATCTCGCCACAGGCTGTCGCTCCACGCGCTGTCAACCACGCGCGCGCAAACGACATCGGATGTGCTTTGAGCGAGAGTCCACAGTGCTCATAGTCCGCCGTGACATGCGCGAGAGCGCTCATCACAGGCAACTGATCGGACACCTCAGGTGCCTCGCAGGAGGCAGCATGCATGAAGAGCGGTGCATCATCAACGCGCAGCCGCTGGACTTGCCAGAGTGCCCCTTGGCGGTCAAGCCCAATCGAGCGAAAGGCGTCTGCACGCGCGAGCTGCCGCATCGTGCCTAGCGTGACACCACTTGCTTTCCAGAGTTCTTCGACTGCAGCGCATGCACCGTGTTCGAGACGCCTCGCGGCGATGCGCTCTGCGTCTTCCTGAGTGAGACCACGCACCATCCGTAAGCCCAATCGCAG
>SYHM01000146.1 GCA_005799205.1 Planctomycetia bacterium
CGGGTGAAGGAGAGCGGGTGCGAGCGAGCCACCGCGGCGGCCTACCTTGAACTCCACATCGAGCAGGGGCCGGTGCTGCTCGACAAAGGGCTTGCGCTGGGCACGGTCCTCGGAACCTTCGGGGTTGAAAGACACGCGATTACATTTACTGGCCAAGGGGCGCATTCGGGCAGTACTCCGATGCATCGGCGTCGAGACGCACTACTCGCTGCGGCGCGAATGAGTCCCGAGATCTATCAGATCGCACACAAGTACGGCGGCGTCTGCACGATCGGCTCGTGCACAACGTTGCCTGGCATCGTCACGAGCGTTGTCGAAGAGTGCCGCATCACGCTCGACCAGCGACATCTCGATGCTCATGCGCTGGCTGCCATGCTCGCCGCCGCTCGCGATGCGAGCACGCACTTCGCGACCGAAGGGAATGTGGATGTGCGATGGGATCGCCTCTGGCAGATCGAGCCAATACTCTTTGACCCATCACTGATTGCGCTGTGCGATGAGTCGATCATCGCATGCGGTCAGTCTGCGTTCCATCTTCCCTCGGGGCCTCTGCACGATGCCGCTGAGGTCTCGCGAGCGGGCATCCCGACCGTGATGCTCTTTGTCCAGAGCCTGCTTGGCATCAGTCACAACAAACTCGAAGATACGAGGCCAGAGCACATTGAACTCTCCGTCGCCGCCCTCGATACGCTCGCGAGCAAGACGATGCAGGCGATCGCGAATCCCACATGATCCACCATGAATCCGGGCAATAGATGTTTTCTCTGGGGAGTCCGCCTCGCAGCGCTTTGGGTGCTCGCGGGATCACTCGCCAAGTCGTTCACGGGTCTCCCTGGAGACTTGCCGTCTCCAGTCCTGCAACTTGACGTCGATCCGCTCTTCATCCTTGCGTTGGCTGTTGCGGTCGAGTCATTCATCGCATTCTGCGCGCTCCGCTGGCCTCGCAGGGGGGCCGTCCCTCTCGCACTCCTCCTTGCACTGTTCGAGTGGGTCCTCATCCTGCACGCTCGCAGCGGCGCCGAATCGTGTGGATGCTTCGGTGGCGCCCTTCCGATTCCTGCCTCCGTCATGATCGCAATTGACGGAGTCCTGCTGCTCGTCACCCTCGCAGGCGCGGTGCGACTCCCAAGACTGGCACCTGTCACACGCGGTGCGCTCACACTTGCCGCGATTGCCCTGGTCTCGACCACGCTTGCGCTCGCTGCGAGTTCACGGCTCAGCGCCTATCAACCGCGCGAGGCAGCAAAGTCACCAACGACGCCTCGCGCGCACACCCTCACGCCGGCGATCGTTCCCGCACTCCCTCCATCGCCCCCAGCTCCGTGGGCACTACCCGCCGAGTTCCCGGCGCAAGTCCTATTGCGTCCACTGCAGTGGATCGGAAAACCACTCGCTGAGACCGAACTCGGACGGTGGACCGACACCGCTGTCTTTCCATCTGACTGCACGCTGCTCATCTACTACCTCAGTTGCAATCATTGTGCAGCGCACCTCAAAGAACTAGCCCAAGCGCAAGCGGCGAATCCATCCGCGTCACCCTCGTATGTGCTCGTGCAGCTCCCAACCCCCGCTGGCTACACGGGGCGCCTCTTCGTGCATGACGTACCGACGGGACTGCGTGTCGAACTCCCCTCGAAGGTCAAAGCGTGGGTCATCACTCCGCCGTGGGACGTTGTCGTCAGTGGCGCAAGGGTTGTGCGCGCGCACTCGGTTCCACGCGGTGGGGCCGAAAAATGAGATTGGGCTTGCGAATTGCTAAGAGCACAGGACGGTGTTGGACGGTAGAGTAGGAACCCTCCTATGCGACCCCTCACTCTCCTGTCGTGCCTTTGCTTCGCGGCGATCACCGTTGCCGGTTGTCAGACTCCAAATCAAGTGAACTCGGTCCCGCTGGCCAAAGTCCAGAAAGACCTTCCTGCCGACTGGATCACGCTCAAGCCAGAGGATTGGCGCATGGCCTACCTCGACGCGCCAACACGACAGTCACTCATCGCGCTGCGCAAGTCGCTTGAGGCAGAACGCGCGACACAAGCCTTCGAGGCGAATGGGTCGTACTCCGAAGCGACCTACGAGAGCATTCGTCAGATGAACTTGTCGTGCAATCAGTCCTATGCAGCGAATGCCGTGGTGATCGGTGAAGACCTCTCGCCTGAGCTCGCAGGGGCTGCGCTCTCAGTGAACGAGGCGTACATGAATTCGACCGTGGTCGGTGATGTGAACCTTCGACAGGTTCAGGATGACTGGGCGAGACTCTGGCTGATGAACAAGCCCTCGTCACTCAGTCCATATCCGATTGTCAACACTGGCGGCCGACCCTAAGCGACTGGCTCGATTCGCTCTCGTCCGCCCATGTGGCAGCGCAGCGGCGCGGGAATCGTGACCGACCCGTCGGCGTTCTGGTGCATTTCGAGCAGGGGGATCAAGATGCGCGGGCTTGCCACTACGGTGTTGTTGAGCGCGTACGCAAAGAGGGTCTTGCCATCCTCCCCCTTGTAGCGAAGATTGAGGCGCCGGCATTGATAGTCGCCAAGTCTGCTCGCTGAATGCGTCTCGCCGTAAGCCCCAAGCGGCGCACCGTTCGAATCACTCTCGCCGCGACCAGGCATCCAGCACTCCACGTCGATCATGTCTTCGTTCTTCACGCCGAGGTCGCCGGTGCAGCACTGCAGTAATCGGTAGGGCAAATCGAGCGATTGCAAGAGCATTTCGACTGACTCCAGCATTGTGGCGTGCCACCGCCGACTCTCTGCATCATCTGCCTTACAGACAACGACTTGCTCGACCTTGTCAAACTGGTGAATCCGATAAAGCCCCGCTGTGTCCTTGCCGGCAGCGCCCGCTTCGCGGCGAAAGCAGGTCGAGAGCGTGACATAAGTCCGGGGCAGTGAGTCGGTTGCCAATATCTCGTCGGCGTGTAGTCCCATCAATCCAACCTCGCCAGTCCCAGTCAGAAAGAGATCGTGACTGCTCCCGCGTTTGCTCTCTTCGAGGTGATAAGCCTGCTCGCGCCCCGCTGGAAAGAACCCAGTGCCAACCATGCACTCCTCGCGCACGATGACAGGGACCCCCATCGGTTGGAATCCTCGCGTGTCAACCATGAAGTCAAGGGCGTATCGCAGAATCGCTTGGTGCAGGCGCATCCCGAGTCCCGTCAACACATAGTGGCGCGTCCCCGACATCTTGACTCCGCGTTCGAAGTCGACAAGCCCAAGTGATTTCACGAGTGATTGGTGACTCTTGGGGTCAAATCCGCGTGACGCGCGAAACGAGTTCGTCGGATCGAAGTGTGGGGGGCTCCATGTACGAATCTCAACATTGTCGTCGCTCCCTGCTCCCACAGGGACGTCGGCAGCAGGGGGCTGCGGGACAGTCAAGAGCAGTTCGCGCCACAGCGGGTCAACCTCAGCGAAAATTCGTTCGAGCACCGCGATCTCGTTCTTGAGTTTGATTGGCAGCGCTTCAAGTTGTGCGAGTTCACTTTCGATCACACCGCGATCAGCGCCAGTCGCCGCCTTGAGTTTTCCCTTGAGTTGCCCCATTCGTGGGCCACTCTCCTTGCCATGGCGGTTCTGCTCGGCCCGCTTTTGCTCAAGATCAGCAAGGACGACCCGCCGCTGCTCGTCGAGGGCGCGCAGGCGGTCGAAGTCGATCGTCATCTTCTTGGCAACAGCGCCGCGGATAAACCGTTCCGGTTCCTCACGAAAGGCCTTGATGTCGATCATGACCCAAAGGTATCGGCAAATGCGCCGTGCGGGCGCGCGCGTAGCGCGCCATCACACGCCGCGGTCGCGGTAACTCGGTGGAGCTGCCCAGCGCATCTTCGAAAGCAACTGCTGCCAATAGGTCACTTCGGCGTTTCCAACCAATCGCGCCATCGACTGGTGGCGACCGACCTGCACGCAGTCGCCGACGCTGAGTCGCACGTTCGTTTGGCCGTCGAGGACGAGCGTGGTGCCTTCGTTCGCTCGCTGCACATGCACGGCGATGTCAAGATGGCTTGGGACAACAATCGGGCGAAATCCAAGACTGTGTGGGCAGATCGGGGTGACGATCAGCGCCTCAACATCAGGATGGACGATCGGTCCTCCCGCTGACACGTTGTACGCAGTCGACCCGAGCGGGCTCGCGATCAGGATGCCATCGCCAGCAACATCGGGGCCAGGCGCGCCAGAGAATTCAAGCTGCAATTCGATCATCCGAAATGGCAGTCCAGAGGTCACAACTGCGTCGTTAATCGCGATGCCATGAAACACCACGGTGCCATCGCGGCGCTTGACCATCACATCCATGACCAGTCGCTGTCGGATGAGTGGATTGCGCCCGAAGACCGACGCTGCTTGTTTCTCGAGTGACGACAGGTCAAACTCGGCGAGAAATCCGAGTCGCCCTGAATTCACCCCCACAAGCGGAATCCCACGGTCGAGCACTCGTCGAACCTGTGCGATCAGCGTTCCATCTCCTCCAACGGCGACCACGCGATCAAAGACGAGATTCGATGAGAGCGCGGCGCTGTCGGCGTTGACTTCTGCCACAATCTCCGCATGATCCGCAACAACGCGCCTCACGTCGTCAAGGATGAGCGCAGTCGCGGGCCGATCTGGGGATGCGCACAGCAGTGCTCTCATGCGGCGCTCACGAGACAAGTCCCTTCGTCAGTCGCATGAACGCCGTCTCAAGATTGACCTGCTCCTGCGAAAAGCGTGCGACCCGAAACCCCTGCGCGATCAGTCTGCTCGGAATGTCACTCACTGGCATGCCACTCTTTGGATCGATCGTCACTTCGATGCGAATTGATCGCTCCTCTCGTTCCATGGTGACCTTGAGAATACCTGCAACACCCTTCAGCAGCGCCGCAGCCTCTGCATGTCGGTCGTCAACGACGACATGAACCACGCTGCCGCCGCCAGCTCGAGCGATCATCTCCTGAACGCCTCCGCAGTACACCAACTTGCCTTGCTCGACGATTCCAACCGCTGTGCACAGCTCGGCGAGCTCGAACAAAATGTGCGAGGAAATCAAGATCGTCTTTCCCATCCTCCGAAGTTCCTTGAGCAGTTCACGCATCTCAATTCGGGCGCGGGGGTCGAGCCCGCTTGAGGGCTCGTCCATCAGAAGCACCTTGGGATCGTGCAGCAGCACACGCGCAACCGAGAGTCTCTGCTGCATTCCCCGCGAGAGCCCATTGACATCGGATGCGCGCTTTGAACCGAGGTCGGTGAGTTCGAGCACTTCACCGACAACTTTCGTGCGCTGATCACCGTGAATCCCATAGCACGCGGCGAAGAACTCGAGATACTCGCTCACGAGCATGTCTTCGTACGAGCCCAGAAAGTCGGGGACATACCCGATGATCGGCCGAATGAGGTGATTCTGGTATCCGACAACGTGTCCATCGACACGCGCCTCTCCCCAGGTCGGCTTCAACAGCGTCGCAAGAATCTTGATTGTCGTTGTCTTTCCGGCACCGTTGGGGCCGATGAATCCAAAGCAGGTTCCCTCTTCGATCACGAGATTCAAGTTGTCGAGAGCGGTCAACTCGCCGTACTTGCGCGTGAGGTTGACTGTTTCAATCATCGCCATAGCGCAACATTAGTCGCTCGTCGGAGCGGCAAACCTTTCATCGAGCGGCAGTGGAAACATCGCACGAACAACAACGAGGCCATCGCTGGGCACCGCCTCACCATCGATTCGAATCGGCACTGGGCACTCCGACTGATCGAGGTAACCAAAAACGATCAGGCAGGGGCTCGTGAACCAATGGGAAAGGTCGATCGAACGGCCGAGCATTCGCTGAACACGGACGGCCACCTCATTGTCTGGCGGCGTGGCAAGATAAGCAGGGGGCTGCAGCATGTTGAACATGGTGAGCATGTCGAGATAGGTGAACTTCCCATCCGATGTCTGCAGCATGTCGAGACGCAGTCCAAGCACATCACTCGCGAAGGGCACTTCATAACGCGCTCGGATCGCATTGGCGAGATCGCCGACCTGCTGATCAGCGCTCTGCGCACCCGATGGATACAGCACATCCCTCATTTCGATCGACTGTCCTGCCGGCCACTCGCTCAGGATGCCGAACCGTCCCACATTCGGCAGAGCATCTGATGGATCATTGATTCCACCATTGGCCGGATCGACCTTTGCGAGTGGAGAGCGAATCGGAGTGATGTGAATGAACCGAACATCGCGCAGCGTTGCCGGCAGGGAGTGCTGCAAGAGTCCACTGAGAGTCACACGGATCGTGCTCCCGGGAATCACCGATTGCACGAGAGGTCGCTTTGGATCGATGGTCGCGGGCATCCCTCCCCATGCACGCGGCACTGAACCCATCCACTGCGCTTCAAAGCTCGCAGCCGTCGCTCGTGCTGCAACGTGGAGCGTTCCAGGAGTCTCGAGTGGTACAGACGTGTGTGCGGGGTTTGGGAATGTTCCAGATGGTCCCCCTGGGGGCGGCGACCATGAGGTCAATCTGTTTCGGGTTCCTCGAAGAGTTGATGCTTCATCGTCGATCGACAGGGTTGTCTTCCCGTATCCAGGCAGAAACGCACTGAACCAGCAGGTTGCACGTGCACGCGCAGGCTCATGCTTCGACTCCTGCGCCGCTGGCCAGCTAATCGAATCTACCACGGTCAGATGCTGCACCCGTGCCTGACTCGAACTCAAGAGTGTTCCAACCATCCATACCCCTGACCCGAACACCACAGACGTTGCGACAAATGCCAGCCACGAATGTCTCTGAGCGCCGCGCCACTTCAGCACCGCAAATCCACCGGGCCCCGCAACCAGCCAGTAGGCAACAAAGAGCAAGAATGCCGCCAGAATTCCGAGCGCCGCTTGCCCTCGCATTCCAATCAGGTTCGAGACGAGGTCGCCTCGACCAAGGTCGACAAACACTGGTGTGCTGTCGATGATCCGTTCCTCGGTTGAGAGCGCGCTAAACCGAGCAGGAGTGAGCGTGTCCGCGCGTCGAGCGAGCACACGATTCCAAAACAGATCGCCTCGTGGCAGACCTCCTTCTTGAAGCGCCCGTCGGTGCAGCGCGTCCACGTCGAGGCCGATGATGGTGATTCGGCCATGGCCAAAAACGCGTGTCACACCAATCGCTCGACCTTCATTCGAGTCTGCGCGAGGACTCGCGAATCCGGTGCTCTGCACGCGCGTGGTTGAGAGAAAGAGAAACGGTTCGAATGCTGAGATCGCACTCTGCGAGGCGAAGAATGTCACGGGCATCGTGGCAGTGGGATTCAGAAGTCGTGGGGACGGACTCAGAACCGATACGAGCTCGCGGATCGGAACCGCGTCGATGCGATCACAGTGCCACTCGCTCTTTGAAGGCATGAGTGAACTCAGCGGATGGAGTGCCGGGTTTGCGAGTCCCCACGGGTCGGCGGCTTCTGGAAGCACAACGACGAAGACTCCGCCGCGGCGAATCCACTCCCGCAGAGCATCGGCGCTATCACCAGTCATCGCTTGAGGACTCTCATCGCTCCAGATCACAACCGAGCAGGCAGAAAGTCCCTCCCATCGGTCAGGAAGATCGGCTGGACGAACGCGGCGGGCGATTCGCGTCGTTGCATTCATGGTCGGAATGAACGATGCGCCTGGGGGTGGGTTCTCAAAGCCATCGAGTCCCATCCGTCCCGACCCGATCACGGCGAAGAGGTCATCGGTTTGGTCAACCACGGTTGCGGGAGTTGTCGCAGTCGCGGGCGAAAATCGTGAAGAGCCCAGCTCTCCGACGCGCTCTCCCTGTTTGATCTCCCATACGCGAACGGTGTAGACCTCATTGATCGCGCTGCTTGGATTCTGCTGCGGAGGAATCCGCGCGTACAACCAGACCCCCGTCGATTGGCCGGGGTCGAGTACGAACCGGCGTGTGACCACGGCGACGTCGCCGCTTCCGTCAGGCAACTCCCAGGCGAGCTCGACCTCAGTCGGCTCGTCGAGTTGCCCCTTGATCGCAAAGCGCGCGCCCACAGTCTCGCCCGTTCGAAAGTGGTCGCCCACACCGAAGTGTTCAAGCGTGATGGCGACCTCTTCAGTGGCCTGCGCCGAGGCGCTGAGGCAGACGCTCAGTGCCGCGAGCGCGAGGGCAAGTGACTGATCCATCGTGGTGCCGAACACCGAACGTTGCCTCCTCAGACTCGCATGCGTCCAATCTCGTGCATGATCGCCGCGTGACTTCTCTGTGCTCCTTCGAAGCACGCCATCTCCATCTTCTCGTTGGGAGAGTGCACGCAATCATCATCGAGTCCGAATCCCACCAGCAATGCCGGAGTAGCAAGAATTCGGTGAATTGCTCCGACCGCTGGGATGCTCCCTCCCGACCCAATCAGGACGGGGGGGTGCTCGTACACAGCCGCAAGCGCACGCTCTGCTGCGCCGAGATAGACCGACCCATCCGGAACCAAGAACGCAGGATTCGCGCCGAATTCTGTGAACTCCGCACGACATCCAGCCGGGAGCCGTGCCTGAACGAAGTCCTTGATCGAGTGCAAGACCTTGTGTGGGTCCTGCGATGCAACCAATCGAAACGAGACCTTCGCTGTCGCATGCGACGCAATGACCGTCTTCGCTCCCTTTCCCGTGTAGCCGCCGAAAATGCCGTTCACATCGCAGGTTGGGCGACTCCATGTTCGCTCGAGAGCAGAGAACCCAGTCTCTCCCATCGACTTGGTGAGGCCGATCGAACCCATGAATTCTGTCTCACTCAATCCAAGGTCGCGCCACTGCTGCCGCACGCGCGGCGAGACCTCTTCAACGCTTTCATAAAACCCGTCCAGTGTGACGCGACGATTGTCATCATGCAGCGCTGCGACGATCGAGCAGAGCACATTGATCGGATTTGGAACTGCGCCACCGTACTGACCCGAGTGCAGGTCCTTGTCAGGCCCATGGACCGTGACCTCAACGTAGACCAGTCCTCGCAATGCTGTCGTGATCGCTGGTGTGGTGACATCCCACATGCCGGTGTCCGAGACAACGCACGCATCGGCCTTCAAGTCGGCACGGTTCTCAAGCAGAAACGGTTCGAGGCTCTCACTCCCTGACTCTTCTTCTCCTTCGAGCAGCACCGTCACAGCGCATGGAAGGGTTCCATGAACTTTGATCCATGCGCGAAAGGCTTCGATGAAGGACATGACCTGCCCCTTGTCGTCAACCGCTCCGCGCGCGACGATCCGCTTGCCACGGGGCCCGTCAACGATGACTGGATCGAACGGTCCACTCTTCCAAAGCTCAACCGGATCGGGTGGCTGCACGTCGTAGTGCCCGTAGTAGAGCAATCGAGGCCCGTCATATCCCGGCGGCCCCTCGTGCTTTGCCACCACCATTGGATGTCCTTTCGCAGGACGAACACTCGCATTGAGTCCCGCAGCTTGAAGTTGACCGCAGACCCACTGCGCGGCGCGGGCGACTTCGCCCTTGTACGCGGGATCGGCGCTGATGCTCGGAATCCGTAGGAAGTCGCAGAGCCGATCAACAGCTGCAGTGCGGTCCGCCTCGAGTCGATCCAGTACCGCTTTCAGGTCATCGTGCATATCGGCGCGATACTACTTGCGGCATGTCGGCGCAGTTTCTGCCATCATGCACCCGCGATGACCACCACTTCTTCAACCACGCGCGCATCGTCGGCATCAACTCAGCACGCCCCAATCCGCAGCGACGCGGTCGAACTCGCCCGACTGCTTCCATCGGTTTCGTTGTTTGGTACGTTCTATTCGGCGCTGAGACCTTCGCGAATTCTCTTTGCCTTCGCGCTGCTGCTCGTGCTGGTCGTTGCCGGTCGCCTGTGGGACGGCGTCACCCCGACTGCGTATGGGCCAGGGGGTTTGCTTGCAGGTCCTCCCCGCGAGATCCAACTGGTCGAGGCGCAGGAATCGGCCAGATCGCTTGTCATTCCAGTGCTCCGCGAGAGTGATCGCGCCCGAGCGGCCACCCTCTCGCTCGACGACCTCGCGGTGCTGCTTCGCGAAAACGCAGAGGCGAATCCAGCACAGTTCGACGCCGCTCGATACGCGAAGATCGCCGGAACGATCGACGCCGCGCGTCCGCGTGCGTCGTTTGAGGCACTTCATGAAGCAGTCCGCGAATCGGTCATCTCGGCGGTGAGCGCTCTTGCGCGTGCAGACGGCCGCGGGGCTTTCGACGCGACGCGGCAGCTTGTCGTGGTTGTTCCGACAACATCATGGGAGTGCGCTCCCTGGTTTACGGCGTATTTCGGTTGCTGTTTCATCATCGTGCTCATGGGGTGTGGTGGAGTGCTCAGTCGCCTCAACGCGGGTGACCTCTCAGACCGGCAATGGACCATTTCGCAGGCGCGCGCTTTCATCCGTCCGCGGTTGTGGGCAATCTGCGGCGCACCGCTCTTTGCGATCTCCTTCGCCGCACTGTTGTGGGTGCCGCTTTGGTTGCTCGGAGTGCTTCTCAATCTTCCGGTTTTTAACGTGTTTGGCGCGCTTGCGTTCGGAGTCGCCCTTGTGGTGGGTGGGCTCTGTGCGCTTCTTCTCACCGTGGTCTGCGCGGGTCTGCCACTCATGGCGCCAGCAGTTGCGTGCGACGGGTGCGACTCTGTCGAGAGTGTGCAGCGGGCTGGCGCGTACCTCTTTCGGCGGCCACTGCATTTGGGGTGGTATGCGTTGCTCTCATTCGTCGTGATTGGCGCGGGCACGCTGCTTGCCGACTTTGTCGCTGCATCATCGTGGAGTATCGCCATTGGCGCCTTCCGTCAGGCAAGCAGCAGCGGTGCACTCGACGCAGTCGGGTCGTATCGCTTCCTCGAGTCCTTCCATGGATCACCCGCTGTGATCCTTGGTGCAACAGATCGTGCAACGGCTGGGATCCTCGAGATCTGGCAAACTCTGCTCTCGTTGCTCGTGGGGGCGACAGCGCTCTCACTCACGATCGCCTGCGCGACCCGCGCCTATCTGTTGGTGCGTCTCCACAGCGATGGTCAAGAACTCAGCGACCTCTGGGTCGATGAAGACCTCCACCTTTGACATGCCTTTGACATGCCAGTGCCTCATCGCGAACTCGCGCGAGCGCGCGCGATGCACACTGGTCTCTCAGCTCAGCCCGCCCTTGAGGTCTTTCCCGACGCCGCCAAACTTCAGAAGGAGTTTGCGCATCGATGGATCTGCCTCGCGTGCCTGAACGGGCTCTGCCTTGCTGTCGCGACCCCCACGATCTCGTGATTGAGCGCGGACTGGTGCATCTTTCAGCGCCTTGATCGACAGACTGATTCGACGGCGCGCTGTGTCAAGACTCAAGACTTTCGTCTGAACGACCTCCCCGACTTTGAGCGCCTGCGATGGAGTTGTAATCCGATCGTGCGAGATTTCGGAGATGTGGACGAGTCCTTCGACTCCAGGAGAAATCTCGATGAATGCCCCGAACTCCATCACGCTGCGCACCGTCCCAGCCACCGTGGCCCCCACTTGGATCTCGTTGAGGGCGGTTACAACGGGGTCAGCCATCACTTGTCGCCGGCTGAGCGTGAGTCGCGGCGGAGTCGAATGCAGATCGACACGGATGACTTTGACCTCGAGGACATCGCCAACAGCGACTGCGTCTGATGCCTGTTTGATCGTCCCATGGCCAAGTTCGCTCAGCGGGATCAACCCATCTACTCCGCCAAGATCAGCGAAGGCGCCAAAGGGTTGAAGTGACACGACTGTGACGGTCCGCTGAGACCCGAGTTGGATCTCCTGCAAGAGCGCCGCGCGCTTCTCTTGCCGCGCCTTCTCAAGTACGCGCCTTCGGCTCAGCAACATTCGCTCGCGATTGCGCCGCAACTCGACGATCTCGCACTCGAGTTTTTGGCCGAGGTACACCGAGATGTCCTCGACGTGTCGCAAATCAACCTGCGCTGCGGGCATAAACGCGTGGTGGTGGGCAACCTCCATGTCGAGGCCACCAGGATTCATCCCAACGCAGCGCGCTTCGACGATCTGTCCAACTTTCAGATCGCCCCACTGCGCCTTCGTGATCATTCCTTCGCGCGCAAGAATCAAGACCCCTTCGAATGGATCGAGCCGCTCCACGACGAACTCCATCTGCTCGCCACTGGGCGGTGGAGTCTCAAAGTGGCTGAGGGGGCAGACCCCCTGACTCTTGGGTCCGAACTCGACGAGCACGTCCTTTCCGCGCACCTCAACGACACGACCAGTGCGCAGTTGCCGTCCCCCAGAGGTTCGACGGATTGGATTCTGAGAGGACGGACGTGTCGAGGGGCGCGGTGTGTTTGTCGCGCTGAGAATCTCATCCATCGTCATGCCGCCGAGCGCTGATTCGATCTCTGCGTTGAGCGCGGCGTTGATGTCACGAGCGAGGGATGGGATCGACGAGGTCGCGAACCCATTGGGGTCGCGTTGAGTGTGGGGGGCATCCGAGTCCATAAAGGTGTAGCGTATCGCATCCGCATTTCGCAAGGAGGCGTATAATTTCGTGCTCGACCGTCGTTGGTCGTTCGTAGTTCACTGAGGCTTTGGAGACACGCGAGATATGCCACCTACCCGGACCGCATGGGGAATTGAAGTTGGTCAGTTCGCGCTCAAGGCCCTTCGAGTTGAACTCGTTGATGGCGACGTGACGGTGACCGATTTCACAGTCATTCCGCACCAGCGGGTGCTTTCTGACCCAGCGGTCTCAGATCAAACTGGCATGATTCGGCACACGCTTGCGGCTTTCGTGAGCGCGCATGCCGAACGACTTGCTGGCACGCCTGTGGTGATGAGTCTTCCAGGCAATGCTGGATTCGCCCGTTTTTCAAGCTTGCCGCCAGTCGATGCCAAGATGCTTTCGAGCATGGTGGAGTACGAAGCGAAGCAGCAGATTCCATTCCCAATCGATGAGGTTGAGTGGGATAGCCACGTCTTCGCTCAGGACGAATCGGGACAGTGTCCCATCGGCGTCTTCGCGGTGACCAAAGAACGACTGCAAGAGTTGCTTTCGCTGTACGCCGAATGTGGCATCGAACCCGATGTCCTGACCCTCAGTCCGGTGGCTGTCGCCAACGCGCTCCACTATGACCTTGACCTCGAAGAGACCTCGCCCATCGTCGCCTGCGTTGATATTGGAACCACCTCATCCGATGCCATCGTGATCGATCGAGGGAGTTTTTGGTTCCGCACATTCCCAATCGGCGGCTCAAACTTCACCGAATCAATCGTCCAGACTCTTGAAAAACAGGGGGTGAATTACGGCAAAGCCGAGCGAATCAAGGTTGATCGGATGCCAAGCGAAAATGTGCTTCGAGCACGAACGATGGCGATGCGGGGCGTCACGGGGCATCTCGTTGATGAGATCGGACGTTCACGCGAGTTCTATCAGGACGCCCATCAAGGGACTGATATTCACAACGCGTTCGGTGTCGGGTCGACACTCAAGATTTCAGGTCTGCGCACGAAGATCGCCGCAGACTTGCGGCTCAACCTGACGCGATTCGAAGAATTCAAGCGCGTGAAGCTCGCCGGTCCCGATGCCCCCGATTTTGCGGCGCATTCAATCAACCTGCTGACGGCTCTCGGGTTGGGAATTCAAGGGCTCGGCTTGGCCAAGGTGCAGTTGAATCTCTCGCCAATCTCGCGCGTTCGCCAGCGCTCGTGGAAGTCAAAGACGCCATGGTTTGTCGCCGCAGCGTCGCTCTTTGTCGCAACGGGTGCCGCAATGTTTACGAGCGTTGTCATCGATTCGACGGCACTCGCCGAGCTCAAACACGAGGCAGAATCCGCCGACGAAGTCTCCAAGCAAGCCAAGGCGCTTGTGGCGGGGCTGGGTCGAGCACAAGAGTCGTCAGGGGACGCGGCGACGACAAACATGACGGCGCTTCTTGATGATCGAGAGGTTTGGGCGTACCTCGTAAGCGATACATACGCCGCACTCGCAGCAGCGCGTCCAAGCCCTGATGAGGTCGGCAGCGACCCTTCGAAGATCGTGGCAATTGCCGCGCCAAAGCGACGACTCGTGCAGCTCCAAGATTTCTCAGGAACTCCACGGGTTGACAAGGACAACAATAATCGGCAGATCGAAGTTTCGGTTCGAATCTCGCTCACTCACGTCCCCTCGGGCGATTCCGACCCAACCAAGTTCTTCAATCAAACCGGTGGGATTCTTGATTGGCTGCGCACGAACAAGGATCGCGCCGATGCGCCGTACACGATCGTCGAAGAGTCGTTGGTTGTTCCGAACTGGACCAAGATTGTCGGAGGCACACGCGAAGTCCCGTCGACAGGTGGATCGAGCACATCGCCTGGATCGGATTCCCCAGGGACTGGATTCGGAGGCAGTAACTCCTCTGATAACTCGAAGCCAACATTCGGCGGCGGGGGGATGGCTGGACGAAAGAAGATCACAACGCCAGTGGTTGGTGGGCCAAACAGCGGAGGCACGCTCAGCGGCGCTGGCGGAGAAGCCGGTGATTCGGCGGGCGGTACCAGCGACCCGAGTGACGATGGCTCGAGTGACACCGGCGCCAAGAGAACGAAACGCGTGCGAACTGAAGTTGTGGCTGCGGATGAGAAGCTGCCCGAGGTTGACTTGGCAAAAGATGCTCCGATCCCCACAGCGCCGTCGCTCCTTTCCCCCACCGATGCGCGTTTTGAAGGCGTGCTGAAGTTCAAAGTGACTCTGAAGGGGGCGCCCGCCTCCGCGGCTCCAGCCGAGGCGGGGGCCGCTGAACCTCAGTGAGCATGAGCACGACCTCCCATGAATTTTGACCTGAAATCTCTGTTCAAATCGAAGAAGTCTCCGCCTGCGGAAGACACCAAGCAAGCGAAGGGGCTTCCGCCTCAACTCGAGAGCGCACTCATTTGGGCGAAGGCAAACTTGCTGCTTGTGATGTTGGCGATCGTCTCGGTGGGTGCTCTCGGCGCGGGTTGGTGGTATCAAGGCGAATTCCAATCTGCCATCGATGAAGAGGCAGCTACGTACGCCGGAAAGGCCGCCGAGCTCGCACGGTTGCAATCGTCTGAGGTGACGATCACGATTCCGGGTTCTGCTCCGGTCACTGTGAACACAGTCGTCACCGCCAAACTCGTTGACGCCGTGAAGCAGCGCATGGGGGTTGGGGGCTCTGATGCGGTGGCGATCCGGCGCAATGCAGTTGCTCACAACAAGGGCTCGCACGAGCCTGTGGTCAATCTTCGGCTTGCGCCCAAGGACCCCAAGCGTCAAGAGGTGCACCTTGACTTTTTTAAAGCCTTGAACGAGCGATACGCCGAACTGCTTGCTGAGGTCAATGCGGGAAGTCCGCCGAGCGAAGAGGATGTGGTCATCAAGCTTCAGCGCAGGCAAGTACGATTCGTGCAGTCCAATCTGAAGAAGGCCGGCGACGCCGCGCTCACGAGTGAAGAGCGCGGGCAACTACAGCCCGAGCTCGTCTCGTATCGACTCGCGCTCTACAACGAGGTTGCTCAGACCCGAGGGATGTACTGCGACGCCGAGAGCATCGGTCTGCCGTCCGAGCCACCTGCCAAAGGAGACCTCTTGAGGCTCTGGCGATTGCAGTGGGAACTCTGGATCGCGCAGGACATCGTGCGCGCGTGCGAAATGGTGAATGTCGACGCGGCGATTCAAACGGCACCGATCAAGCGTCTCGCTCGGATCCAGTTTGTGGGACCTGTGCTCGCGCGCGGCGAATCGTCGCCTTCCAGCGAAGGCGACGAACCTGCTCCCGAAGGTGGTGAAGCAGGGGCCGCGGACGATTCACTCGCCACCGCACCACCGATCGATCCAGGCGCGCCTGTGAACATGTCGCAGTTCGCTACCTCCGCCAAGGGATGGGCGTCCAACCAGCTGTTCGATGTCTTTACTACACGCGTCAACCTCTTTGTAGAAACGACCAAGATTCCCCAGATTACGAACGCCTTCTCGAAGCAGAACTTCATCGTTGTGACGGATGTCAAGATCCGGCCAGTCGATCCGTTCGCGACCGCGGCTGAGGGCTTCGTGTACGGAAACGACGCAGTTTCCGAGCTGACGCTCACGCTCGAATCTGCGTGGCTGCGCGAGTGGACGGGACCGCTGATGCCTGACGAAGTCAGAGCGCAACTCAACACTTCAGGAATGCTCGCTGGTAGTGAGCCGAGCTCAACACCGGATTCGACGAAGGAGAACTGAACAATGGCACACAAGAACCTCTCGTCGCTCGAGCAGAACTGCGAGAAGATTCTCGTGTCGGTTGCTGGTGCAGCGTTCGCCGGGGTGCTGGTGTGGCAGCTCGTGTTTTCAACCACGACGATCACAACGGGATCAAAGTCCCAAACGCTCGCTCAGGGCAAGGTTGAGCTTGAGAAGCAGCGAGCGACACTGGAACGCAAGCTCGCGTCGGACTCGATTGATGTCGAACTGCCAGCGCCGAAGACCGTGAGCGATCTTTCCCTGTTTTCTGAGCAACTGAAAGCCAACATCGCGCCGTCGACTGTTTTAGGCGCGAACCAACCTGCATTCGGCAGACTGTTGGCTGGTGGCAGCGTGCAGGGGGACGAGTGGTTCTACGAGCCAAAGCTCGCAGCTCTTCAGATGTCAGGTGTCGTCGTCACCACGGACGCATTGACCGCCGACGCGATTGGTGAAGATGAGTTGAAGTCCCATCCAGAGCTCGCCGCACGATTTCCCAAGGGATCGCCACTCGATGTCACGTGGGCGACACCGTGGGCGACGATCGACCTTGGCGCAATGCGCAGCGAATTGCTCAAGAGTGATCACACGACAAACCCCAAGCGCTCGGCCATCCCAGCTCCATGGTTCCGATCGTCGCTCTTCATTCTCGACGTGGTGTTTGAGCGGCAAACGAAGCGCGCTGATGGGTCATGGACTGAGCCAGTGGTGATCGCTCCCGTCCCAGGGCAGGACTCTTGGCGAGATGACATTGGATCAGCGAACGCGAGTGCAAGTTTGCGTGAAACGGTGTTCGAGAATCTCAAAGACTATTCAGCTCAGCTCGCTGTCTTGCAGCCTGACTTTCTTGCGACGAAATCTGGTCATTTCGTCGCTCCGCTTTCACAGAGCAGCGGCAGTGAAGGCGCATCGGCGGCGGGAGTGGACAAGGGGAAGGCAGCAGCGCAGCGCGCGCTTGACGGAAAGCGGCGTGGTGTCGAACGGCTCAGCGCTCAGCTCGAGAAGGCAGGAGGTCCACTCGACGCGAAGGACGCCAGTGGCGCTGCCGGTGGAGGAAGCGGATTCGGAGGACCTGCCGGCGGAGGCGGAAACAGCGGCGGTGGTGGCGGCGACAGCGGCGGTGGACTTGGCGGCGGCGGCGGGCTTGGTGGCGGCGGTGGAATGAAGGGGCGCAACAACGGGTCTGCTGCTGCAGACGATGAGGCGAGCAAGAATCTTCGGATCCGCCTCACAAAGAATCTTCGCCGCGCTCAACGAAATCTCGCTCAGGACGAGGCGTCATTCGCGAAGAATTTTCCCGCACCACTCGACGCTCCGAAGCCCAAGGATCCTGAAAAGGTAGTCGAATTCGGCGCGATCGACAGTATCGCTGCGTGGACGCACGACCTGACCGTTCAGCCTGGTTCGACCTACCGCTACCGGACGACCGCGCGGGTGTTCAACCCATTCTTTTCACACAAGTCGATGCTCGTTCTTCCGCAGCAGCCGCTCGCCGACGAGTTTTGTATCTCGTCCATCGTCTCCAGTTGGGGAAGTGAAGTGGAGATTCCCTTTGAAGTGCGATTCTTCGTCCTTCGAGCGGTCGGTGGAGAGAGCGACAAGGGGGCGCGGCGCGCCACAATCGAACTCTATCGGTATGTCGACGGCGAGCTGCGTCGACAATCAGATTCGTTCGCGCGCGGCGATCAAGTGGGTCGCCTTGATGTAGGCAAGGGTGGCGGCGTGAATTTCACAACCCCATGGTTCATCGTTGACATTTTTGAAGACCTTGCGATCGGTGGCGGCGACAGGGCGAAGCCAGCTGCTTCGCGCAAGAGTGTCGCTGTTGTCTTGCAGCGCTTCGATGCGCAGGGGGTCGAAACGCGCGAGGTGCGCATGGTGGACGATGACGCCGCGTCAAAAGATCGACAGAAATTTGAAACAGAGTTTCAGGGTGGTTTGCAGCGGGGTGCTGGCGCGCCGACCGCTCCGCCCGATGTGGCTGGCGGTGGCGCTGGATCACCTCCAAGAACCCCTCCCGGGGCTCCCGGGCTCGGTTCATAGTCGGCAAGCGACCGATCTCGCCAACGCGCCACCCGCCGGGCTGGCTTGGACGCGTCTAACTCTTTCTAGGGCAGAGGATTAACGCGTGTCGGCGTAGTCTGTTTGCCATGGCTCGGCGCCAGCTTCAACGAGTTTCCCACATTTCAGCCCTCAGGGTGCGTGGGGCTTGACAAACAGGCGCGTTCGCCTATTCTTGCTGATCTGCGCAGTCCCTGACTGTGCAGCGGGTTTCGACCCGTTCTTTGACAAGTGAGGATCAGATGTCGCATGCTGAAAGTGCTGGATTTCTAGCGTTTTCAGCAGAGCAAATGTAATGAGTCAAGAATCATCTCGAGTGTAATTTTTTTGTTTGTGTTTCAACTTTGTTTGAAACGAGCAGCCTGAAGGCTGGTTGCGTCTTTGTGTTTCGGTGCAAGCCGGAATCCGATAGGCGTGGCCAAGCTCAGAAGGGCACACGGTGGATGCCTTGGCGTCGAGAGGCGATGAAGGACGTAGGAACCTGCGATAAGCCTAGGGGAGCTGGTAACCAAGCTTCGATCCTAGGATCTCCCAATGGGACAACCCAACCCGCAAGGGTTACCTGCACCTGAATGTATAGGGTGTCAGGAGCGAACGCAGCGAACTGAAACATCTCAGTAGCTGTAGGAAAGGAAAGCAATTGCGACTCCGCAAGTAGCGCCGAGCGAACGCGGATCTAAGCAGAAATCATGGTGAAATGTCTGGAAAGGCAAACCAAAGAAGGTGATAGTCCTGTATCCATGGATCTGTGA
>SYHM01000147.1 GCA_005799205.1 Planctomycetia bacterium
GGCCCGTGCGCGACATCGAACGCCTCGACGATGTGAGCCTCGGTCATGCGAACATCACGGCGTGCGAGCGCGCGCAGAGCTGCATTGCGCCACAGCAGCGCGTTCCAACGAATGGTCCCGAGCCCTTGCGCGTCACGCAGCGCCTGCAGCAACTGTGTAGCGCGCACAGGATCGGTCGAGAGCGCGTCGTGTGCCGACTGCGCTTCGCTGGCGAGCGCACCTTCATCGATTGTGAGTTCAGCGAGCGCGAGCTCGCGCTTCAGCGCGCGCTCAAGCACGACTTCTTCAAGCACACTACCTCCTGCCAACTCGACGATGCGCGGGCGGATCTCATCCCACTCGATGGATTCGCCCAAGAGAATTGCCACCGGTCGCTGCACGAGGGGTGTCGCACCGCCACCGGCTAGTTGCGGGCTTGATGCAGGCGGTCGCGACACAACCTCTTCGCCGCTCGCACATCCAATCGAGGCGTACATCCATGCGAGCGTGAAGCATGCCAGTTGTTTCATCATGGTTCTGGTTCCTTCAGTTCGAACAGCACAACCTCGCCCCCTTGCGAGAGTGGCCGCACGCGGCGCGCGAGTCTTTCGACGGCGGTATCCGAGATGCGTGGATCGAGCCACCCTGATCGATGCCAGCGCTCGAGCATCGATCCATCAATCACGATGTGCGTGAAACCTGCACGGCGCAGCTCGCCGATCGTGCGGTCTGGATCGTTGCCCGACTGCTCCAGTGCGACCGCGACCGGGTTCGAGTCCCAGACCGTTGAATAGCCCGGAATCATCGCCCACCAGAACACATTCGTCGCCCCGAGCGAGACGACGCGCGCGGTCGTTGGCAGGCGTGCGAGCGCGGCAGGCAGTCCATCGCCTCCTGCGGTCCCCGACAAAAGAGGCTCGAGCCCAATGCCAGTCGCAGGCGAGTAGACGCCGTCAATGAGTGGTCCATCTGTCGCATACGCGACGAGCGGTTGCGTGCACCAGAGCGACAAAAGGCTCGCGAGAGTGGCGCATCCCAGTGCGCGCGCGCGGACGAGGTTTGCGCTCGCGAGTGACGCGATGACCGCAAGAGGCACCACAGTCGGAATCAGAAAGCGGCTCTTTGCATGCGTGAAGAGCAGCCAACATGCGGCCTGAAGCAGCACGATCGCAACGAGGCCAAGAGTGACCCTGCGACTCGATGGCCGCACGATCAACACGACAGCGCACGCGAGAGCGAGCCACGGAAGGATCGACCAGAATGGCCTCCACGGTTCACCGACTGGGCCTTGCTGCGTGAGTCCAACCAAGAGCCATTGATCGCAGAGCGCCTCCCACCACGAACTTGCGGGGAGCGCGCCATGGGCACGTTCGAACACACTCAGTTGCTCGAGAGAAAGGGTGCCGTGTCCAAGCCACGAGATGCCCAGCGCATCGGCCAGTGTCGCAAAGAACGGAAAGATCGGAGAGCCGGTTGAGATCGCGTTTCGCACCCACCATGGAGCGAGTAGTGCGAGAAAGACCAGCATCGCGATCGTGAGCGGTTTCACGAGCGCCCGCGGCGGAATCGCAACAGCTCGCGTCCGCCCGATCAAACCGAACGTGCAGAGCATCGCCACGGGTGCAACAACGAAGAGTCCTGAGGTCAGTTTGGCTCCCATCGCCCCCGCGCACAGAATCGCGAGCGCGACGAATGTGCGGGTGAGGGTCGTCGTTTCGAACGCGAGCGTGACGGTGAGCGCCGCAGCAAAGAAGAGCAGCACTGGCATCTCGCAGTACGCGAGTGATCCCGTCACGATGATCCACGGAAGGCCCAGAAAGACGCCCCCGGCGCACCAACCTACTGCGCTGCGCACGCGTGGCAAGAACGGATCGAGTTTTTCATGCGCCCCGCACGCGCGGTCGTGAACCGTCTGGGCGAGGCGTCCGACTGCACAGGCTGCCGCGAGTGCCATGAAGCCATGCAGAATCTGCGCGTCGAGCGCAGCACTCTGCGCGTTTGTGCTGAGCGACATGAGGTGCAAGTTCGCCGCCTCTTGGAATGACGGGAACGACGAGTAGATGTTGTGGTGCAGTGTCTGAATGCGACCGAGTGCGAGCCACTCGCGTGGAAGCTCGAGGTGATACGAAAGCGCGTCGTATCCGCCAAACTCGGTTGACCAGAGCCATCCTGGTGCGCTCACGACGGCAAGCACAAGCACCCCCACCGCAGGAGCGATCGTCCATGCGAGCCATGGCCCAGCGGTACGGGCGATTCGACCGTGCGCAGGCGCGTTGCTATCAGGCTGGTACTCACGCCAGAGCAGGAACATGCCGAGCACGACAACCGCGAGTGCCCCTGGTCGTTGGGCGATCCCAAAAAACCCGATCGAGCCGAGAAACGTGTCGACGAAGAGACTCAGGGCGACTCCAATTGCAAGCGAGATCTGCCAGCCGAGCGAACGCACCCCAAGCAATCTGCTCGCGAAGAGCCCGACTCCAAGCGCGCTCACCATCCATACTGCTGGAGCAGGAAAGTGCATCAAAAATCGCGCCAACGCGGGCAGTGCTCGCGGCACCCCGTCGACTGTTCTCGTCGCGCCGATCGACACCACAATCAAGAACACTGCGACCGCCGCGAATCCCCCGCGCCAGTGCGCCGACGAAACAAGAAACCCCCGCGCATTCGCTTGTGGCGAACGGGCGGGGGTGGGGGGGGCTCGTCTCACCGGATTCGTCGACTTATGCCGCAGCGGCCGCGGGTCGTGCTCCTGAAACTTTTGCGGCCAGAACATCAAACGTCACGGGATCGTGAATCGCAATCTCGCTCAGCATCTTTCGGTTGAGCAAGATGCCTGCATTGCCGAGCGCGGCAATGAACTGGCTGTAGCGAATGCCGCGCATTCGGCAGGCGGCCGTGATGCGGGTGATCCAAAGGCTGCGGAAATCACGGCGTCGCAATCGGCGATGAATCCACGCGTTGCGACCAGCGCGCATCAGCGCAACCTTGGCCTGTTGCTTCAGACGACTCTTGGTTCCAAAGTAGCCGCGCGCTTCGCGCAGCAGTTTTCGACGGGCTTGCGTTCGTGCCGCGCCCTTTCGTGCTCGTGCCATGACAGTGACTCCTAACTATGCCTTCAGTGTGCTGTCCTGAGAGGCTCGCTCGACGGGGCCGTCCACTTGAACGGACTTTCGATCCCGGCGGGCAGTGCGAATTCGGCTGCTTGAGGCAGCCGTGAACTAGTTCTTTCCTGCAGCCTTGACAACCTTCTTGACGCCTCGGTGGGTCGGCTTCTTTGCCGCGGGCTTTGTGGCAGCCTCGGTCGTGGAGGCGGATGCCGTCACAGCGGCAAGTGCCTTGGCCTCATGCTGTTGTTCAGAGAGAAGCGATCGATTCAAGAGCTTGCCATACATCTTCATGTCGCCGCTTCGCGCGAAGCGAGCCTTGCGATAGGTCTGAACGGTCGTCCCGCGCTTGTTGCTCTTGAGGTGGCGACTGTTCGGCGAATAGAACTTCACCTTTCCACTCTTGGTGATCTTGACGCGCTTGGCGAGACCTTTATGTGTCTTTTGTTTTGGCATGGTTGAAACCCTCGCTTCGGGGGGTCGAGAAGGGTACAGCCTTCACCCCGATTTCGCAACGGCAGGCCTCAATTTGCAAGAAAGATGTCGGTGGGCGACCCAGAGCACTCTTTGAGGTTGATCGTCGCTGTTCCGCTCGCGCTGCGGATCACCCAAATGTTGTCACGTACGCGCTGTGGGCCCGCAGGGAGCAGCGGGGTAATCGTCCAGAACGAACTGCCATCCGAGAAGAGCACGTTCTGACCGACCTGTTCGTGGTTGAGCGACCGAAGTTCGAGCGAAGATGGAGTCGCCCCGCGCGTCAGAATCGCCTGAACCGGATTGGCATCCGCTGCGATGGCGCTTCGACCGATACGAGTCAGCGAGGTCTGGGCAGTGTGGAGGGGCACCCGAAACGACAGATTGCGTGCGCCGTTACATCGGATGCACTTGGCATCGCAATACCCCTTCTGAGAGAGCATCTCAAGGTGTCGGGCGTTCTCGAGAATCCCTGCATCACTCGTCGAAGTCAGCGGGAGGATCGACGCAGTCGCAGGTGCGCTGGGCATCGCGCCAGCATGATCTGACGCATATGCCGCGATCCCGCTGCCAAGCGTGCGCAGCCCACTCGCGCACATCGCCTGCGAACTGCTCGCGCGCACCTGACTCGCGACTGGAAACGCCACTCCAGCAGCGATCAGCAACACCGCCGCCACTGCCACGATGTTGGGTATATGCAGCCTTCGTCGCAGGGACAATTGCGCGGGTACCGAGAGGCGTTCGGCCTGTTGACGCTCAGCCTGCGCGATGCGCGCGAGCGTTGCGTCGACGAGCGCATCGGATGGTTCACTCACTGGATACTCGTCGATCGCTCGAAGGTCACTGAGCAAACCGCGTGCGCGCGCGCGCAGCGGCTCGGCAAGGCGATCGATTGCAGCGGACTCGAAGCGGCACTCCATGAGGGCGTCGAGTGCCTCAGCGTCATCGGAATCAAGCGTTGGTTCGTTATGGTCGGTCATACATCTCCAAGGTTGCCCGTTGAGTCTCCTCGCGCCTTACGCCACTGCGACGAAAAGAGTGCGACTGCAGCGTGCAATCTGCTCTTCACAGTTCCAAGTGGAATCATGAGTGCGTCTGCGATCTGTTGGTAGCTCATTTTCTCGAAGTAGCCCATCAAAATGATTTCGCGGTGATGCACCGGGAGGCCGTCGAGCACGCCCTTCACGATCCCCTCCTGGTCAGCAACCTCACTTGCGAGTTCGGGGCGTGCCTGTGGCGACTCAACCATGTCGATCAGCATCGCGCCATCTTGGGTCTTTCCAACAGGGGTCTGCAGACTCACCGCAGGCCGACGCTTGCGTTTGCGATGAAAATCGCGTGCTTTGTTTGCGGCGATGGTGTACAGCCACGGTTTGAACGAACGCGATTGATCGAAGGTCTCGCCCGAGAGGTGAACTTGCAGAAAAGTCTCCTGAAAGACATCGTCGGCGGCAGCGCTCGACCCCAAAAAGCGGGTCAAAAAGCCGTGCAATTCTCTGCGATAGCGCTCAACAAGTGTGGCGAATGCAGTGGGATCGCCGCGCAGGTGCGATTCGAGAAGCGACTCGTCGGAGCGGTCGAATGGCGAAGCAGTGTCCGTGCGCAAGACCTCCATCGCACTCAAGGTACTCGAGTCGTGCGCTCTCCTCGTGAGGGTTGAGCGCCTTGATCGCACAACGCGCGAGATGTACGCCGAGAGGGTGTCGGGAAAGCTCGCGAGAGCCATCGCTGGAGTGACCGCCATCTTGCCACAAAGCACCATGGGGGTTGCTACGATCGCCTTTCCGAAACAGTTCGGAATTTCCCATGCCAGTACCTCTCAGTCAGATGTGGACGGTCGCGAGCTATGTGCTGCGGCAACGCCTTCGGGGGCGCTCGAGGTATCCCCTCGTCCTCATGCTCGAGCCGCTCTTACGGTGCAACCTTGCGTGCGCGGGCTGTGGCAAGATCCAATATCCAGCGCACATCCTCAAGCGCCAGCTCTCAGTCGAGGAGTGCATGAAGGCCGTCGACGAGTGTGGCGCTCCCATGGTTTCGATCCCTGGGGGTGAGCCGCTCCTACATCCTCAGATGCCGCAAATCGTCGAACAGCTCGTCGCCCGCGGCAAGTACATCTATCTATGCACCAACGCGCTGCTTCTCAAGGAGAAACTTGAGGAGGGTTGGTTCAAGCCCAGCAAGTACCTCACCTTCAGCGTCCACATGGACGGCGTTGAAGAGCACCATGACTTCGCGGTGTGTCGAGAGGGGACTTTTCGCAAAGCGATCGAAGGTATTCGTCTCGCGGTGTCGCGTGGTTTTCGCGTCACGACGAACACCACCCTTTTCGAGGGAGCCGATCCCAACGCTGTGCGTGAGTTCTTCGACCAGATGATGGACCTTGGGGTCGAAGGCATGATGGTCAGCCCGGGCTACGCCTACGACAAGGCACCCGATCAATCCAGTTTTCTCAAGCGTTCGAATACGCACGACCTGTTCGAAATGGTGCTCTCGAATCGCAGTGATGGTCGCAAGAAGTGGCGCTTCAATCAGTCAGCGCTCTTTCTTGAGTTTCTCATGGGAAAGCGTTCGTTTGAGTGCACGCCGTGGGGAAATCCAACGTTCAACATTTTTGGA
>SYHM01000148.1 GCA_005799205.1 Planctomycetia bacterium
CCGTCGAACGACTCCCACTTTGGATCGGTCCAGCTGGCGAAAAGCCGCTTGTCGGCGTTCGAAATCTCCCGTAGATCGCGCACGCACTGATCTCGCGCCTCGATCCATGTGGACAGGATCGCTTCGCGGGCTTCGCCGTCTCGACGCACGATCTCCTGCTCGCTGGCGTGGTGGCGCGCATGCTCCTGTGCGATGTTCTGATCGGAAGTTGCGTGCAGCGCCTGATGCGCCTCGGCGCATGCACGCTCAGCGGCAGTCACCGCGGCCGTGTGCTGCGCGATTGACTGGCGACGAAGGGTCGATGCGTTCTCCCGAATGACATGCTGTTGCCTGGAGTGCTGAGCCTCCAGTTCGGCGCTCGCTGGCTTGACTCGCCGCTGCGCAAGCGCGCGCTCGCTTCGGTGTTGCGCGACAATTGACCGCTCAAGCTCTTGGCGCCTTCGAAGTCCGAGTTCGAGCCCGGTCTGTGCTGCATGGCGCGCAGCAAGGTCGACCGCTCCTAACTCGGCAGCGACCAGAAACAAGCGCCGGCCTGCCCACAAGTAAAGCCCAACCTGTGCGCCGAGCCCAACGACCGCGCCAATGGACGCGCCGAGTGGAAGCGACACCGCGAACCAGTGGCCGCTCATCCATGCGATCGCGGCACCCGCTCCACCCCAGGCTGCAACCGCGACGCAGTGCACGAGCCAAAGCCGAAACATGCGAGCACGCGTCTCGCCACGCAGGCGAGTGACGATGTCGCCCGCGCGGTCCACTTGGCTCGCGAGAAACTCCGTTGATCCACCAGGACAGTCGTCGGGCGGTGGCTCATCAATCGCTGGCATCTTGATCCGTGCTCGAAGCAGCAGCGATTCGGCAGCTTCAACCTGCTCGGCGACCGATGCAAGCATGCGATCCGTGTGCGCTCGAAGTTCCTCGTACTCAATCCGTGGCCGTGACTCTTGCGACTCGAACATCGTGTCAGCGGTCCACTCGATCTCCTCCGCAGTGCGCTCGAGTGCCTCCAGCTTGTTGAGATGGTCACGTTGTGCAGTCTTGAGCGCCTCCGTGAGGCTCCCGTCGATACGCGCAATCTGGCGGGCAAGGCGTTCATCAGCGTCTGTTCGCACCGACTGGAGTCGTGCAATGGCCACCGTCCGCGCCTGCTCGCGTTCGTCTTCGATGGTTCGGATCGCCGTGGAGTGCTTTGTCGTTTCGCTGTCGTAGGCAGCCCGCGTGGCCTCCGCGAGCTGTCCGAGTGCGGCAACGCGGGCCGCCGGCGCATCGCGAAGGATGTTCATGACCCGAAGCGTCATCGCGCTGAGATCTCCGCCAAGCGGAGTCGTCAATGCGGCGGCGGTGGTAGGCATCTTCGCAGTGTATGAGTCAGCACTCATGCGCGCCGCAGTCGTGTCGCGCGCGCGCGATCGCGTCGCCAATCTGTTCGAGAGCCAAGATTGCGATCCGAACCGGATCGTCCGCGCTCTCAATTGCATCACGTTCTATAGCGTCACTCGCTGCATCTCGCCACTGCAGTTTCACTCCACTCCACTGTTCGTGCATCGTGCGGAGAGTGTCCTTTAACTTTGCTTTGCTGCTGGCATCACTCATGGGTGGTCCTCGTCACTGGCGGTGCCGCGCCTCATCGACGTGTGCGTGTCCGTTGGCGGGGGATCTGAGCCAGCGACGCGCAGCCCGTGGTCGGATTCAGAGTCGACGGTACGCGCGACCGTTGTTGCGATGTATCCATCAATCGCCTGCGCCATCCTGTTCAGCGACGCGATCGATGAGGGGACGACTTGATCAACATAATGCGAAAGCGGGTTCATGCCCGCTCGGAACTGCGCGAGCAGTCGTTGATACTCGATTCGCCACCTCTTGAGATTGCGTAGATAGGTCTCGGCTTGGTGCAACGCAGCTTCAGCTCGCACAACAGCCCTCTTTTCGTCGACGGTCGATGGTGGTCTCCCATCGGCGGTCATCTGGATCTGCTTGCGAAAGAGTGCTGCGCGATCAATGTTCAGTTTCTCAGTTCGTAGTCGCCGCTGTCGTTCCCAGTGCGCCTGACCATCGCCGTCGAGCCACATTCCAAAGCGCTCGGCATCTGAGTGCGCCTCTTCAATCGCGGTCGCAAACGACTGTCCCGCCTTGACAATGATCGCCTTCGCGGCCATCAGCGTGTTCGTGTCGCGAAGATGTGCACCACCATCCATCGTGCGATCCCTCGCGTCCGCCGCTACCGCTGCTGCAGATACTCGTCGATCCGGTCAGCCTTTCGCAAGAGAAAGGGGATGTGCTCTTCACTGACCTTCATCAGTCGCTGAAGCACCTTCAGCGTTTGCTCGAATTCTTCGGCGAACTTCTGCTGCTCCTGGTCTCTCCAGGTTTGTGAGAGTGTGTTCATCCGGCCGCCAATGGTTGAAATGCCAGACTGCAGGTCCTGATTGAACTTGCGCAAGTCTCCCGCAAATCGTCGCAGTTCATTGGGATCGACAACGGCCTTTGCCATGCGAAAAGTGTAGCCATCGTGACGGTGGTCGTTGATACGCTCCCGCGATGGAGTGTCGAAATCTCGTCGGAGGCGAGTGGGTGCACGCACGGTGTGGCGGGACGAGTGGTGTGTGTGATCCAGCAACAGGCATCGAGTTCGCGCGCGTTCCGTGTGGCGGAACCAACGACGCACTGTCGGCGCTTAACGCGGCACACGGGGCGCTCGACCTGTGGCGTTCCCAATCGGTTCAAGTGCGGTCTGCGCTGCTCGTGCGGGTGGCGGATTCGTTGCGCCAGCGTTCGCACGAACTTGCGCAGATCATCACAAGCGAGAACGGGAAGCCCATCGAGGAAGCGCTGGGCGAGGTGCACTACAGCGCAGATTTCTTTACTTCTGCGGCGCACGAGGCGCTTCGGCTCGCGTCCGAGACGATCGCGTCGAATCAGCCGCTGCGAATTCGACAGGCTCTGCCAGAGCCGGTCGGCGTAGTCGCCGCAATGACACCGTGGAACTTTCCGCTGGCGATGCTTGCGCGCAAGTGCGCGCCTGCGCTCGCCGCGGGATGCACACTGGTCGCCAAGCCATCCGATCTGACGCCGCTCTCAGCACTCGCTCTCGGTGAGACCCTTGTGCAGTGTGGATTGCCCCATGGAGTGGTCAACATCATCACGGGCACTCCGGGGGTCATCGCCGAAACATGGCTCCGAGATGGACGAGTCCGCGCGCTTTCGTTCACAGGCTCGACCGCCGTCGGTCGGAGGCTCATCGAGCTCTCAGCGCAACAGCTCGTGCGGCTCTCGCTCGAGCTCGGGGGACACGCACCGCTCATCGTGCTCGAGGATGCAGAGATCGAATCCGCGGTCGAAGGTGCGGTTGCCGGGAAGTTCCGCGCCACAGGTCAGACGTGCATCTCGCCAAACCGGTTCTTCGTCGCAGATCGGGTCTATGACGAGTTCGTTGAGCGCTTTGCGCGAGCCTCAAGTGAACTGCCAGTCGGGCGAGGGGTTACTCCTGGGGTTCGGATCGGCCCGCTCATCAGTGACGCCGCAGTGCACAAGGTTCGCTTGCATGTCGACGATGCCCGTGCACGAGGAGGCCGCATCCTCACCGGAGGATCGACTGTGCCAGTGTCAGGGTGTCTCGATCGCTTTTTCGCTCCCACGGTGATCGCAGATGCCACTTGCGAGATGCTCTGCTGCCGCGAAGAGACGTTTGGTCCCGTTGCTCCGATCGTGCGCGTTCACGACGAGATGGAAGCGGTGACCCAAGCCAACGCGAGTCCCTTTGGGCTCGCTGGCTATGTCTTTTCTGCTGATCCGATGCGCATCGAACGGATGGCGCGGCAACTGAACTGCGGGATCGTGGGCGTCAATACGACGGTCGTCAGCGATGCATCGGCCCCGTTTGGTGGACGTGGCTGGTCCGGCTATGGACGCGAAGGCGGGCGGTGGGGGGTCGAGGAGTTCATCTCCTGGAAGTACACCTGCACCGCCACGCCTTCGTGACGCACGACGCTTCAAGCGCACCGATCACTCAGTGACTGAAGTGATCTCCGCTTCATTTCCGTCGCCTGGCTGCATGAAACTTGTCAGCCGCTGTCGGCGCACTGGATGTTGCAGTTTGCGCAATGCCTTGCTTTCGACCTGGCGCACTCGCTCGCGGGTCACCTTGAAGATGCGCCCGACTTCTTCGAGCGTATAGGTGTAGCCATCGCCGATTCCGTAGCGCAACTTCAAAATCTCGCGCTCGCGGTAGGTCAGCGTCTTCAAGACGTCGTTGATGCGTGTTCGCAGCATCTCGCTTCCGGCTGAAATGCTCGGAGCCTCCTGACGCTCATCCTCGATGAAGTCTCCAAAGTGCGAGTCTTCACTCTCACCCACCGGACGATCGAGCGAGATAGGGTGGCGTGAAATCTTCAGCACCCGCTTGACCTCCTCGACGGGCATTTTCGCCTTGGCGGCGATTTCGTCATGGTTCGGTTCGTGGCCAAGTTCTTGCAGAAGGTGCTTCTGGATGTTGCGCAACTTCGACATCGTCTCAATCATGTGCACAGGTACGCGGATCGTGCGTGCGTGATCAGCAATGGCTCGCGTGATCGCCTGCCGAATCCACCATGTTGCATAGGTCGAGAATTTGTAGCCGCGCTTGTACTCGTACTTGTCAACAGCTCGCATCAAACCCGTGTTCCCCTCTTGAATAATGTCAAGAAATGGAAGCCCTCGGTTTCGATACTTCTTTGCGATCGAGACGACGAGCCGCAGATTGCCACCAGACAACGCGCGCTTTGCCAATTCATGCTCGACGAAGATGCACTGAATCGCCCGGACACGCCGTGCAAGATCGGCTGGATCTTCCAAGACAAGATTGCGCAGTCCGTCCAGTTCCTCTCGCATGACGTGGACATCCTCAACGTCGTAGCGCTCGGGATTCTTCGCCGCCCGATCGATCAGCGTGAGCAGTTCAACGCACTTTCGATTGACTGAACTCAACTTGCGCATCAGTGGCTGAATGCGACCCGTGCGCAGGCAGCACTCTTCAAGCAGCGTTGCGATGCGTCGGCGGTTGGCCCAGAGCTTCTGTCGAAGCGACTCGGCGCGCTCGGGCGTTGGATGTCCTCCATCCAATTGCGACCAGATGTCATTGTTCTGGTCGAGCTTCGTGCGGACAGTCGCGAGGTTGTACGGGATGCGCGCTGCGATCCGGTCTTTCGCATTCGATTCGGCAGTTGAGATCCGCATCGTTCGATCGAAAGGAAGCGTTCCTTCGTGCACTTGCTGCAGAATCTCGACGGCCTGGCGCGCGCAGTAGTCGCTCTCGAGCACCATGCGCCTGAAGATGTACCGACTCATCTCGATCTTCTTCGCAAGGCGAATCTCCTCTTCGCGTGTCAACAACGGAATCGACCCCATCTGCGTGAGGTACATGCGAATGGGATCGTCGATCCGCACTGGGGTTGGTTCAGCGATCGCCAGTTCGAGTGAACTCTGCACATCGTCGTCGAGTCCGTCATCGTCGAATGGCGACGAGTCGGCACCCTTCGCTCCCCCAGAGTCTTGCTGGTGCATCTTCGTTCGCGCAGCGGCGACCGCAGCTGCGGCCGCTCCGACAAGCGGGCGCCGAATGGCCGCAACGGGGGGGGGCGCGACGACTGGTTCGCTTGCGGTGCCGACCGCGTGTCCACGCTTTGGTTTCTTGTCCGTATCGCGCAGGAAGCGAAGGTCGGTCTGCAGTTGTGCGGGAAACGCACGATGCTGCTCAGTGCGCATCTCATTCTCGTCGATGAGTTTGATCTTGAGCTGCGACAGAAGCACCAACAGCTCGTCGAGCGGATATGGATCGACAAAGTCATCGGGCAGACAGGTATTCAATTCTTCGTAACTAATCCAACCACGCTTGCGGCCAGCATGGACGAGCGAACGAAGCACAGGATGCAATTCTTGAAGTTGAAGGCTCACGGTCAATACTCCTTGGGCGGTAATTCCCGACCAGTCGAAGGGGTGGATGAAGAAAACACCAAACAGACAATCAGTCGTTGACGCACGATCATGGCGCGCTCCTCGCCGTCCGAGCGATGGCGGATGGTCGCGGGCCGGCGGCGCGTATCTGCGCCAATCTCAAAGCCAGTTCCTCAGGTGTCGTTGCAGCTGGAGCATTCGCCAACTGGAGCCGTTGGCTCTGCCGGTCGAGCGCCCTCGATGCGGCGATCAAGCCTGCACGAGCCTCACCCTCGACGCTGCAGCGGGTCGCACCTTGCCGGTATAGCTCGATTGCGAGCGCCTTGATGGATGGATCCGCAAGTTCGGCGATCAAATCCTGCATCGAGAAGCCTTTGCCAGCCTCGATCCAGTGATAGACGGGTTCATAGAGGGCACGGGCTGCCGCGTCTTCAAACATCGATGGAATGATGAATTCTGAGAGCGGCGCAGCGTCGCCATCATCGGTGGGAATGCGGACAGAGCTTGCTGCGGGCCACGCGAGCAGAATCGACACGAAGTCGCGCTCGGCTCGACCTCGTCCGCCGCGCTCAACTGGAACGGGAATCGCCAGCGGTGCAGCAGGACTCGGAGCCTCTGGCGTACGAGGAGAGGCAGCGCGCGAGGCAAGAAGCGCGCGTTCAATCTCAACCAAAGGAACGCCGCTCGACGTCGCAATTGACTCGATCACGAAGCGGCGCCGAATGCCATCAAGAGTGCCGAGTCCGAGGGCAATCAACTTTGAGAGCATCGCCTCGATCGTCCTCTGGCGTGCTGAAAGTCCAGGGCGTGCATCGAGTTCTTTGCGAAAGCCACGAATGATGTGCGTCAGGGCATCTTCGCTCGAAGCGATGGCGGCATCGAACCGAGCTCGCCCGTCGGGCTGGCGCAAGAGTTCGTCTGGGTCAAGTTGGTCTGGCAGAGTGCAGATCTTGAGGTCGACTGGAGCGGAAAAGAAGATTTCGACTGCGCGATCCGCCGCACGCTGCCCAGCGGTGTCTCCGTCAAAAATCAGAATGATTGTGTCGCAGAGCCGCTGAAGCACTCGCGCATGGTCGCGGGTCAGCGCTGTTCCGAGCGTTGCGACGGCATTCGCAACTCCGGCACGGTGGCACGCGATCACATCGGTGTACCCCTCGGTGATGATCGCAGTGCGAGCATGGATGATGGCGCGCTTGGCAATGTGGATTCCATACAGCGACTTGGACTTATGAAAGAGCGCTGTTTCTGGACTGTTCAGATACTTCGGTTGATCGGCTGGATCGATCGCGCGCGCCCCAAAGGCGATGCAGCGACCGAGTTCGTCCGCGATCGGAAAGATCACTCGATTGCGGAATCCATCAACCAACCCTCCACGACGGCGCAGCAGCCCCGCCGCCTCAAATGAGGCACGAATTGTGGCTCCATCAAGGCGTTCGTCTGGATTCGCCGGCTGATGATCAATCAATCGCTCGACATACTGAGCGAGGGCATCGCCCTGCGCGGGTGCTGCGCCAATCGCGAATGCCTCGATCGACTGCGAGTCGATGGCGCGCGCGCTGAGTGCCTCGCGCGCACCCTGCCCATTGATCGAGTCGGCGAGCGATCGTTGAAAGAATCGGAGCGCAGCATCATTCGCGCGACGGAGGGCGGCTGGACTCTCAGGGTCGGTTGCGCGAGGTGCACTTGACGAGCGCCCTTGCAACTCGAATCCTGCCCGGTGCGCAAGAAACTTCATCGCTTCCAGAAAGTCCATCCTGTGAAAATGAACCATGAAGTCGATCGCGTTCCCACTCGCGCCGCACGAAAAACAGTTGTAGAAAGCATTTCCCTTGTGTGTCACAACAGCGAACGAGGGTTTGTGATCTTCATGAAATGGACAAAGGCCAAGATGCTCACGTCCCTTGGGGCGAAGCACCACTGACTCGCCGACAAGCGCGACGAGGTCGGTTGATTCGAGTACGCGGTCTCGATCTGAGGAGTTTGAGCGATGGGTAATCATGATCTACTGACACACTGCTGACATGCACAAACGAACAACCAAACCCACTGCAACGAGAATGAAAAACGCATAACAAAAACACCTGCGCCTGCTCTGAATCCGTCCAGAGCATCCAGCTCATTTGTTCGATGAGTCAACATCACCCTTGATCACCCTTGCGCACGACACGCACGAGCAACCCCGCCAACTACAACAACGCAGAAGGGGAGCCCCGAGGAGAGAGTTGATCCACAAACCAAACCGCTGGATCCAATCACGAGCCACCGATGATTCGGACTGAGGCGTCACCGAAGCGACGGACCATCCAAACCAATGTCACCGGGAATCCGGCCGCGCAGGGAGGTGTTTGCTCGAGCCTCGAGATGCCAGCCTTGGCATCCGAAATGGCTACTAAGCCTGAATTCCGTGCGAACGAGGGGATTGTAGCCCCGCAGCGTCACCGGTCAAGAAATGTTTTCAGAATCTGAAAGAAAATGCTCACATCGCGGTCGAAATGTCGCTAGGCATTCCGGCCAGTGTGTTTCGTGGGGTTTTTCGGTAGCAGAGTTACGAGGCAGCCGCAGAAAGCTTGCGCGTGTACGCAAACTTCCGGCGAATAGGCTTGACAACCAACCCAGCACGAATTGCACGGGTGCTCGCAAGAATTCGCACTGGAGCCCCATCGATCAGTGCCTTCACGCGTTGTAGATTCGGCTTGAATTTTCGCTTCGTGAGACTCGTCGTTTTGATACCGACCCCCCCGAGATACTTCGCCTTACCGCGGCGGGTAATCCGGTGGCCAGTTGCAGTACGAGCTCCAGTGAAAAAGCAAATTCGTGGCATGGAAGGTCTCTCCGAAGGGTCGGGAATACTACACACACATGGGCGAAAGTGCAAGTGACTCATCGAGGGTTGTGAGTCCCGCCCCGAGCAAGAGCCTGCTCAATTCGACGGCGGATTCGCTGTCGAAGTACCCCAGTCGCCTGCTATCGAGATCGAGCACCCCCCAAATCGATCCCGAAGGTGCAAAACAGGGGATTACGAGTTCACTCTGATCGAGTGGATCGCATGCGATGTACTGGGTACCCAGGCGCCGCACATCTTCAACAACGAGGGGCCGTTTCTTGATCACACACATGCCGCACGCGCCGTGCATCCCAATGGGGCTGCACGCAGGGCGGTCGCGGCGCGGCCCCAGGACAAGTCTCCCCGTGGCATCAACTGCTCCAGTATCGAGGTAGAAACCAACCCACGACAAGCCGTCACTGCTCCAGTTTTCCCACAAGAGGTCAACGAGGGCGGCCATGCGCGCTGTTCGTTGGGTGTGTCGCTCTGCGATCTGCACGGCGCGCTGCCGTACCTGCTCGTCGCACCGTCTCATTGTGTGGCGCTCGGTTGCGGCAATGACTATGCGGTCTCGCGCTTGCGCTGTCGCGCGCGCTCGAGTGAGACGGCCCCCTCACGAACAGAGCCCTCGTCGATCAGGTAGGTGATTCCGTCATTGTCTGCCTCAGGCAATTGGTACATCAGGTCGGTCATGAGCTCATCCATCACCGCGCGCAGCGCGCGGGCGCCAGTCTCGCGTTGGAGCGCGCGATCCGCGATCGCGTCGAGTGCGCCGGAAGTGAACTCGAGGTTGGTGTTCTCAAGCCGAAAGAGGTGTTGATATTGCTTGACCAGCGCGTTCTTTGGTTCAGTCAGAATCTGAATCATGGCTGCGCGGGTCAAGGGCAGCAATGAGCAGAGCACTGGAAGGCGACCGATCAGTTCTGGAATCAATCCAAACTCGAGCAAGTCCTCAGGTTGAATCTGTGACAGCATGACGCTGTCCTCTTCGAGTTTGGTGACCGTTGCTGATCCATCGGTTGAGAATCCGATTCGCCGCTTGCCGAGTCTTCGTCGAACAATGTCTTCGATCCCGACGAACGATCCACCACAGATGAACAGAATGTGCGTGGTGTCGAGCTGAATGTATTGCTGTTCGGGATGTTTCCGTCCGCCTTGGGGTGGGACATTTGCAACGGTCCCTTCAAGCATCTTGAGCAGTGACTGTTGAACGCCTTCACCAGACACATCGCGTGTAATCGAGATGTTTCCGCTGGTCTTTCCGATCTTGTCAATCTCGTCGATGTAGATGATTCCGCGCTGCGCAGCATCGACGTCGAAATCAGCTGCCTGAAGCAGCTTCAGGAGCAGGTTTTCGACATCCTCGCCGACATAGCCCGCCTCAGTCAGGGTGGTTGCATCCCCGATCGCGAATGGAACATTGAGAATGCGCGCAAGCGTTCGTGCGAGCAGTGTCTTGCCGGTACCAGTTGGACCGACGAGGAGCACATTGCTCTTGTCGAGTTCAACTGGAGCTTCCTGATTGTCGATCTGCGTGAGCCGTTTGTAGTGGTTGTGAACCGCGACCGCCATCGACTTCTTCGCGCTGTTCTGATCGATCACGTACTGGTCGAGATACTCCTTGATCTGCCGCGGAGATGGAATCTGTGTGAGCGCGGGTGCCGCACTGGTGACCCGGCGCTTTTCTTGCTTGAAGATGTTCTGGCACAGGTCCGTGCAGTTCGCGCAGACATAGACATCGTTCGGCCCCTCGACCATCGCTCCAACTTCACGACTTGTCTTTCCGCAGAAACTGCACGTCGACACCTTCTTGCCGCGAAATCCGCCATCTCCACCGTTTCCACCAGTTCCGCTGCCACCCGTTCCACCGCCGCCATCGCCACCCGCGCCTCCACCACCCGAAGGGCCGCTCGGACCCAATGATCCACCACCTCGTGGCCCGCCTCGGCCCTTTCCGCCCCCAGGAATTGCTGCGAGTGGAGTGACGGCGTGTTGATCTGGGAGCGGGTTCATTGTGGGAGTGTCATCGCGACTTCAGTTGACTGGGCTGTTTCGAGCTCTTTGCGGCTTCTTCGGTGGATCGCCTTTTCACACTTGCGACGAGGGCGTCGCGAGCAGCGCGAAACTCGACATCCGTGAGGTCGCCCGCTGCATGCATGTCGCGCAGGTCTGAGAGGGTGAAACCGACAGGCTGGTCGGTGCGCGACGCAAGCCACCTGCGGACGAACGCTCCGACAAAGACTCCAGCGAGAATAATCCCTACCAGGATGCCTGCAGTTTGGAGAATCGTCGAAGTGCTCTCTGTGAGGCCACCCTGCTGAGCGAGGTGAGTGGGAGTGACACTCGCGAGCAGCCGCGGGCACAACGCGAATGCTTGCGTCCCAGCGATCACTTCGCCTTTCCCTTGGCGGGCTTTGGATCGCGCTTCGCCACTGGCGCAGGTGCACCGCCAGCTGATGCGCCCAGTGATGCGGCTTCGGCCTTCGCCTTGGCCTCGTTGTTCCAATCCTCGGCAGGAATATCGCTGATCGTGGCCTTCGAGATCACGCGGTCCGCCGCCTTGTGCTCGCGCACTTGCAGGGCGATTTCGCCAACGCGATTGTCTTTTTCAAGCTCAGCGCGCATTGCATCTGGACGCATGCCGCGACTTCGTGCAATCGCCGCAATGCGGCCATTGACTTCACCCTCACTCGCTTCAACTCCGAGCGTTTCAGCAAGTTTGGCAAGGATGAAGAACAACTTCAGTTTTCGACGCGTTGCGTCCGTACTGGCGCTTCGTGTTTCGGCCAATCGCGCCTCGACGACTTCAGGCTCCACTCCCCGGTAGAGCATCTCGAGGCGTTGTCGCTCGAGTTCGCGACCGACCTGCGCCTCTGAGAGTCGGCTTGGAAGTTCAAAGTCAACTGCCTCGCCAAGCCGTTCGAACACCTGATCGCGCAGGGCGCTGCGCTGTTCGTCGTCGCGCCGTCGTTCGAGCACTCCCTTGATGTTCTCATTCAAGAGGGTGGCGTTCTCCATTCCGATCTTGACGGCGATTTCGTCGCGAGTTGCAGGCGCAATGCGCTCTGCTGCGGTGATTGTGTACTGCACATCGAGTGGCTTTCCTCGAACTTCGGCGATCTCATGGCTTGCTGGACCAGTCAATTGAATTGACACAACGTCGCCGACCACCTTTCCAATCAATACCTTGTCGAGTTCGTCGACGAGGAGTCCGAGGAACGGTCCCTTGCCGGCATCTGCTTCTGCTGGCACGACCGCCATTGCGTTCTCGGTCTCGAAGAACGCTTTCTCTTGTCCAACAATTCGAACGACAGCCTTGCCAACCATTCGATCAAGCGGCTCGAATGGCCCTTGAATCTGCGCTGGCACACCAAGCCGATAGGAGAGTCGTTCGATTTCCTCGTCGATGTGAGTGGTTGCGATCGCGAGGATCGGACGGCGCAGCGCGATGCCTTCCCACTTTGGAAGTTCAAACTCTGGCATCACTTCGACTTCAACCGACATCAAGAAGTCCTTGCCGCGAGCGAACTCATGTTCGATCGCGCCTGCGGCAAGTTCTGGTTGACCGATGGGACGGATCTTGTTGCTTGTGAGCGCCTCCTGATAAGCCTGTGAGACGAGTCTCTGGCGGGCTTCCTGAAGCAGCTCGTTCCCGAAGCGCTTCTCAAGGAGCCCGCGCGGCGCGTGACCCTTGCGGAATCCAGGAAGGACTGCGTCTGCGGCGAGCCCAGCGAATGCGCTCTCGATCTGCTGTGAAACTTTCGCAGCGGGGATTGAAATGTCGATTCGCTTGAGTGCGGGACCAGCGTCCGAGACCTTGATTGTGTTTTCAACGGGAGTTGCTGTGCTCATGGTGGCTTTCGATTGGGGTGAGTCGTTGAGTATAAAGAATGCCCCCGGTTTCGCACCGGGGGCATCAAAGTTTCCTCTGGGATGCGTCGCAGGGCGTTAGCGCACGAGGAGCATTGCGGCGTAATCGGGGAGCGGCCACAGATCCGATGGGACAACCCCCTCGAGTGCGTCGCAGCACTCACGCACGGCTCCCATTGCTGGAACCACTGCGTCCCGGAAGTGCCGCACACGCCGCTCGGTGTTCGACACATCCCGCGCCGTTGCTGCAAGCAGCTCTTCAGCTGCGGTTCGCAAGCTTGTGACTTGGGTTGCGAGAGTCCTTAGTGCCGATTCGCTTTGAGGGCAGGGCACTCCTGCATGCTGCGTGGCGGCAACCACATCGGCGAGTTCACCTTGCGCACGCAGTGCCGCTGGCAGGATCTGTGTCGCAACCATTCGACTCAACGTTCGGCTCTCGATCTGCACAATCTTGCAGTACTGCTCCATCTGAATCTCCCATCGCGCGTGCAATTCCCGCTTCGAAAGCACGCCATACGCTGCGAACAACTTCTCAGCCTTCTTGGTGACGAGTGCTGGAAGCGCATCCGCCGTTGACGGAAAGTTCGCAAGTCCCCGTGCTGCAGCTTCGGTGTGCCACTCCGCGCTGTATCCGTTGCCGTCAAAGCAGACGCGGCGATGGGTTGAAACAAGGTCTTTGAGGAGCGCCCGCACCGTTGACTCCAGCTTCGCTGGAGTGGGGTTCGCGCCCGCCTTCCGTTCGAGTTCAGAGGCGATCGTGTCGAGACTCTCCGCGACAATGGTGTTGAGTACCGTGTTGGGCCACGCCACCGATTGCGAAGATCCCACGGCACGAAACTCGAACTTGTTTCCTGTGAACGCAAAGGGACTCGTGCGATTGCGGTCGCTCGAGTGGCGCGGAATCTGTGGAAGGGTGCGTGCGCCAAGGTCCATCGATGAGTTCGCGCTTGATCCCTTTGATGCTTTCTTGGTGTCTCCTCGCTCAAGTTGGTCGAGGATGCCAGTCAGCATCTCGCCGAGGTAGATCGACATGATGGCGGGTGGAGCCTCATTGGCACCAAGCCTGTGATCGTTGTGGGCGCTTGCGATCGACGCACGAAGCAGGTCAGCGTGCAGATCGATCGCGCGAATCACCGCCGCGAGGAAGAGCAGGAACTGCATGTTCGAATGCGTGTTGTCACGTGGATCAAAGAGGTTGACTCCCGTGTTTGTCGAGAGTGACCAATTGTTGTGCTTTCCCGATCCATTCACCCCTGCGAAGGGCTTCTCGTGCAGCAGGCACTCCAGTCCATGCCTGTGCGCAACCGTTCGCAGCACATGCATCGTTGTCATCTGGTGATCGACCGCCACGTTTGAAATCTCGAAGGTCGGCGCGAGTTCGTATTGGCCTGGCGCGACTTCGTTGTGACGCGTCTTGACTGGAATGCCGAGCTCGAAGAGCCGCTGCTCGCATTCGGTCATGTATGCGAGCACGTTCTCAGGGATCGATCCAAAGTAGTGGTCTTCGAGTTGCTGTCCCTTGGGAGGCGCCGATCCAATGAGCGTTCGTCCGCAGACGACCAGATCAAGGCGCCTGAGGAAGTGTTCGCGGTCGACCAAGAAATATTCCTGTTCGCAGCCGAGAGTGGCAACGATGTGGGTCGCCTTGTGGTCCCCAAGGAATCGGACGATTCGGAGCGCGTGCTTGGTCACCGCTTCGATTGAGCGCAGAAGCGGCGTCTTTTTGTCGAGGGCTTCGCCGGTCCACGAAACGAACGCTGTCGGAATGCAGAGCGTTTTCTGCTCGTCCTGCCCCCGCAGCAAAAACACTGGACTCGTCGCATCCCATGCCGTGTATCCGCGCGCCTCATAGGTGTCGCGAATGCCACCTGAAGGAAAACTAGATGCATCCGGTTCGCCTTGGATCAGTGCGTCCCCAGAAAACCGTTCGAGGGCACCTCCATCACCTGTTGGAGAGAGAAATGCATCGTGCTTTTCTGCAGTGAGCCCTGTCAATGGTTGAAACCAGTGGCAGTAATGCGTGGCTCCATGCTCGATAGCCCACTCCTTGATCGCGGCAGCGACGGTGTTCGCAATGGATCGGTCGAGGGGAAGACCGCGCTCCATTGTTTGTTGCAGATTCATGAACACATCGGGCGGAAGGCGCTTGAGCATGACATCGCCGCTGAAGGTCAGCGAACCAAAATAATCAGAGGCGCGGGTCGGCATTTCGGAGTCCAGTTGAAGTGCGGAAGGGTGTGGCATTGAGAGATGGTTGCACAATCGGCCGCTCTACGCAAGTGGAGAATTTGCCGCAATTCAAGGGCGTTGTGCGCGCCGGCGAGCCGCAGTGAAGATGGAGGGAGCAAACCACCCACGCCTCCAGAACATCACGAGTAGTGACAGGGCGATTGTTCCCATGACGGCCCAGACGACGAGGTATCCGTACTTCCACCGGAGTTCTGGCATGACATCGAAGTTCATTCCGTACACCCCCGCAATAAACGTAATGGGAATGAAGATCGTGGCGATCATCGTGAGAATCTTTGTGATCTCGCCGAGTCGGGCGTTGGCAATCGCGATCGCGAGTTCCATGAGGTCTGATGCGAGCATCCGATCGGAATCGAGCATGTCGATCAGTCGCATCACGTGGTCGAGGGCGTTTCGAAGGTAGAGGCGATGTTCAAGATCAAACCAGGTCTCCATCGTGCCAAGTGCCGTCAGCGCATCGCGCATTGGCCAAATGGCCTGCCGCACTTTGGCAAGTTCATGCTTCGCGTCGCGAATCTCGAACATGTCGGGGGCAGCGCACGCACCGACCACGGCATCCTCGATTGCGTCGACTCGCTCTCCAAGCGCATTCACAAGCGGAAAGTAATGATCGACAACACCATCGATCAGCGCAAAAGTGAGGTACGCGGGTCCCTTCTCCCGCACCCGTCCGATCCGGTGGCGGATGCCCTCGCGGATGCCCTCGAGGCAATCGCCACCCGCGTGCTGCTGAATCGAGATGACAAAATCTGGACCGAGGAAGACTGCGAGTTGTTCCGTCGCAAAGAGGCCATCTCCGACAAGCGGCATCGGAATCACGAGAAACAAGACTGATCCGAATGGCTCGAGCTTTGCTCGCTGGGTGGGATGCAACACATCTTCGAGCGCGAGCGGGTGAAGCCCAAACTCGCGCCGCAGTTGTTCAATCATGGAAGCGTCAGGGGGACCGTCAAAATTCAACCACAAGACTGGCAGTCCCTCCCGTTGCGCGTGGACTTGTTCAAGAGTCTTCAGCGACTTCTCGACAAAGCGGTCTGGCCCGAACGCAAACATGCGCACCGCGGTGGGAGGGAGCGACTTGGCTGCATCGAGTGCGCCAGGAACCGTTCCAACGGGATGAATGCGGCGGCGGGGACGATGTCGAGTCATGGCACCACCTTACCGCTGGAGGGTGTCGAACTGCACCGAGGTGCGGCTCAGCAGCAGGAGGGTCGATCCTGCTAGATTTCGTGGCCCCATGCCCCACGACGCACCATCAACACCATGACCGCGAGAGAACCAACACCGTCGGCCGTCGTGACTCGATTTGCCCCTAGTCCATCTGGACACTTGCACGTTGGGGGCGCTCGAACCGCACTCTTCTGCTGGGCATTTGCCAAAGGCCGAGGTGGCAGATTTGTTCTTCGAATCGAAGACACGGACCAGAAACGATCGAGCGATGCCGCGAGCATCGGATTCGTGAAAGACCTGCTCTGGCTCGGCATCGGATTCGACGAAGGGCCGCAGTACGAAGGTCATGGCGGCGGCCCCAACGGTCCATACTTTCAAGCTCAGCGTCTCGAGCTGTATCAGCGGTATTTTGATCTCTTACTGTCGCGTGGCGATGCGTACTACGCTTTTGAGAGTGCCGATGAGCTCGCAGCCATGCGGGCCCGCGCGAAGGAGCGCAATGAACCCTTCCGCTATACCGGCGAACAGGCGCGCGCACTCTCTGCGGATGAAGTGAAGCGTCGGCTCGCAGCAGGCGATCCTGCGGTCATTCGGTTTCACACGCGCGCGGGGCCGATCACGATTCACGACGAGATTCTTGGGGATGCCACGTTGCCGAATGGCGAGGTCGATGATTTCGTGATTCGCAAGGCCGACGGATTTCCGACCTATCACTTTGCGGTCGTTGTCGACGATGAATTGATGGGTGTGACGCATGTGCTTCGCGCGCAGGAACACTTCAACAATTCTGCAAAGCACATCGTGCTGCAGGACGCGCTGCGCTTTCGTCGTCCGATCTATGGACACTTGCCGTTGATCTTCAACCCAGATGGTTCCAAGATGTCGAAGCGTGACAAGGACAAGGTGCTTCGAAAGGCGGTGGCTGACAAGGGAATCACTGCGCCCCCTCCAGGAACGGTAGATCTCGCACAGTTCACCGCATGGCTCAAGGACAAGAACATCCAGTTGGAGCTCGATGCAGGGCAATCACTCGCGCAGGCCATTGGCGCGGTGCTTCCAGAGATCAACGTCGACGACTTTCGGCGATCGGGGTACCTCCCAGAAGTCATTTGCAATTTTCTCGCGCTGAACGGGTGGAGTCCAGGAGGGGATGTCGAGAAGTTCGACCGAGAGTTCCTCAAAGCCAACTTCGACCTCGCGCGTGTGGTCAAGACCGCTGCAAAGTTTGACCGGACCAAGTTGTTGGCGTTCAATCTTGATGCGATTCAGGCGATGAGTCGCGATGAATTCGTGACGCGGGTGGCGGCGCATGGACGCGAGATGCATCCGCAGTTCATGTCGAAGTTGACCGAAGCGCAGTTTCGTTCGCTCTGCGATGCAAGCCACGAGCGCAGTAAGACCCTCGATGACCTGTTTCGCACGAACACTTTTTTGACGACCCCTGATGACGATCTCTCGTGGGATCAGAAGGCGTTGGCGAAGTTCATCCGTGGAGGAACTCCCGCGGGAAGCGTTCACTTGGTTGCGGCGCGCGACCTGTTGGCCCGTTGCGATGAGTGGACGGTGCCCGCGCTCGAGGCGGCGCTCAAGCCCTTGTCTGATTCAATTGGCAACGTCGGGCTGATCGCGCAACCGCTTCGAGTCGCGGTGAGTGGAGGAAGTGTGAGCCCGCCGATTTATGACACGCTTGCGATTCTTGGCAGAGAGAGTTCGCTGAGGCGCATCGATCGTTGCCTCGCATCGCTCTAACCAGTTGCATTGGTCTTGCTCATTCACTGCGCTGGGGCTACGATGTCACTTCACGGACCGTTGGCGCAGTTGGCTAGCGCGCCTCCATGACACGGAGGAGGTCACTGGTTCGAGCCCAGTACGGTTCATTTGGTTTTGACGAGCAGTGTTGACGAGCAGTGTTGACGAGCAGTGTTGACGAGCAGTGTTGACGAGCGGGGGGGGTTGAAGAGTGGGGGAGGGAGCGATCGGGTGTGAATCAACGGCAGACCCCCCAGGCGGAGAAGATCGCTGCCATGTCGTGGCCGTCTGTAGTGCCATCGTGCGTGACATCGCCTCTGCCTGGGAATCCCCATCCTGAAAGCGCTGCCGTCAGGTCGGCGGAATCAATGACCCAATCGAAATTGGTGTCCCCCACGCACGGTGGCAGCGGTGCTCCTGATGCCACCGAGTGGAAGGCGCCTGCCGCAACAAGATGCACGTCCCGCAACAACGCAGGCGCATCGCACGCACCCGAGAGGCTTGCTCCCCAAGCAGAGATCGTGCCGATGTCAACGAGAGCAAGCGTGTGATTCGATCCCGCGGCGATTCCTGCAAACGAGGACTGCCCAGCAGCAACATCGCATTGTCCATTGCGAGGTGATCCCCACGCGATGACTGATCCACCAGACATGAGGGAGACCGTATGCGCTTCTCCGGCGGCAATCGCGTTCGACGCGCCTGGAAGCAGGCATGATGCAGGAACATCACATGCTCCAGAATGCTCGAGCAAGTCGCCGATGACTCGCTGCGCAAGTTGGGAGTATCCGCTTGACGAGAGGTGCTTGGTTGACTCTGCGTACCAGTTCCTCTGGGCGAGTTCATCAGCGGAGGTCAACTTCGAGAGGTCGATGATCGCAAGATTCGGATGGGACGATGGCAACCCATTTGCGTACGCACGAACAGCGCTCAGTTCAAAGTCGTTGCTCGTGACTGGGTGAGAGACCATCGCGAGAAATGCAATGTCATCGGGCGGAGCGCCGATCGCGTTCCATGCTTCCGTGAGCGCAGACTGCACCGAGAGGACGGCCGTGCCCCACGACTCCGGAAGGCCGGCGTCTTGATTGATGCCGCCTTGGATAAAGACGATCACGCGGCCCGTGCCACCTGCGGCGATCTGGCGCGCTCGCAGTTCACTGAGCCACGTCTTGCGAGATGAGAGCGGCATCTTCGCAACGTCGCGCGCGATCGTGGTCATCGTGGCCCCGCCATGAAACTCGAGGGGTTGGCAGGCGAACCCACGTACGTGCCGATACACACTGTGAAGTCCCAATCCGATGTTGCCTTCGATGCCGCCCAATCCAAGCAAGAAGTTCCCTCCGCAGTCTGCGTGCACGGTTGCTGCACCGCGAGAGGGATCGGCTGGTAACACAAGTTCATCCGTGACCCATCCAGACTGAGCTGCGAGAGCGCTCCGCTCAGTGCGAGGTACGAGAGTCTGGCCAGCGGCCGTCGTCCAGCCCTGAAAGTAACTGCCGGGTTGGTGCGACTCGACAAGCGCTGTGCGCAAGACTCGGTAGGTCAGTTCGCTCGTCACATCGAGCGGCGACTCAGGCGTGATGTAGATGCCTGCTCCATCGCTGTAGAAGGGGTAGGACTGTCGTGGAACCCAACCAAAATCGAACGGACTCCCTGTCGTATGAAGTCCACTGAGCAGTGGTTCTGGCGACGGTGCCAGAAGAATCGCGAGTTCGATCGGAGCTGCTGCGAATCCACCGATCAAGTGAGCCGTTTCGGCCCCACCGGTCGACCCAGTGCCAACGGTCATCGGCCACTGGAACGATCCAACTCCGAGCGCTGAGCCGTTGGTCGAGACTGGAAGCAAGGGAGTCGCAAACGAATGAATACCACAGGCGCTCAGTGCGATGGCAATCCCATCCGTCCATCCCTCAACCGATGATCCATCTGCACTCGTGCCAAACCCGGTGTTGCTATCTCCAGCGAGCAGTACGTCGACACTATCAACTGCACTCATCGCATCGCGCAAGAATTCGCTCGCCCTGCTTGACCCAACAACACTCGCGCTGCGCACATTCTTTCCCCACGCGGCGACTGACCCGTCGGCGCGGAGTGCAACCGAGTGGAACCCACCTGCGGCAATCTGTGTGCATGCACCAAGCAGAGGCGGGACGGTCGATTGACCGGACCCGTTGGCCCCCCACGCGTGCACGATCCCATTCGATTGGAGCGCAAGCGAGTGCGACGCTCCGCCAGCGACCGCCAGTGATGGTGGAAGGAGAGGCGGCACTTGAATCTGGCCCAAGTCATTGCGCCCCCACGCTGCCACGACGCCGACGCCATCAACCGCGAGCGAGTGGTGCCATCCGCACGCAATCGCTGTGGATACTGTCAAGTTCTGAGGGGGCATGCATTGTCCGTATTCATTCGATCCCCAACAGACCGTCGCGCCAGTCAGTGTGATCGCCATTGTGTGACTCGCACCGGCGGCGATTGCAATGCACTCACCGAGCGTCGAAGGCACCTCGCACTGCCCAGATTCATTCGCGCCGAAGCAGACCACCTTGCGAACCTGCTGAGCGACTGCACGATCGACGAGGGCACTATTGAGGACAAATGCCCCTAGCAGCCACAGCCAAGGTCGACTCGACGTGGAAGCGGATCGGTACACGGCGATGGCAGTATGTGCTTGGAATCGACAAAAGCAAGCGGTGCGAACGAACCGCGGAGTGCCGCAGAGTGCTACAACACATCAATGGACACCAACGAATTACTCAAGGGCGCGGGGGCACTCGCGAGCAGGCACAGAGTCGGAGCGGGTGGTGCGTTTCAACTACACCGCTGCGATCCGAAAGAGTGCGGGCAATCAGCGGGGTTGAACAAGATCGTGGCGCAGGAACTTCTCTCGCAAGGGATCGAGGTGATGGCCGACCTGCAATCGAAGCTCTACGCGCAGGATCACTGGTCGATTCTCTTGGTCTTTCAAGCAATGGACGCTGCGGGGAAGGATGGGGTGATCAAGCACGTGATGTCAGGGATCAACCCGCAGGGATGTGAAGTGCACTCCTTCAAGGCGCCATCGAACGAAGAACTTGATCACGACTATTTGTGGCGTTCCGCGAGGCGCCTCCCAGCGCGCGGATCGATCGGCATCTTCAATCGTTCCTACTACGAGGAAGTCCTCGTTGTCCGTGTTCACCCAGAGATCCTGGCGCATCAGAAGATTCCTGCGCAGTTGCTCGGAAAGGACCTCTTTGAGCAGCGATACACCGACATCTGCAAGCATGAGCGATATCTGAATCGAAACGGAACGGTCATCCGAAAGTTCTTCTTGTACGTGTCAAAAGCTGAACAACGAAAGAGGTTTCTTGAGCGACTTGACACTCCTGAAAAGAACTGGAAGTTTTCGCTCGCAGATGTTGCCGAGCGTCAGTATTGGGATCAGTACCACGAGGCCTATGAGGCGATGATTCAGAACACTTCAACCGAAGAGTCACCCTGGTATGTCATTCCAGCGGATACCAAGTGGTACACGCGACTTGCGGTCGCAGCCGTCATCATCGACACCCTTTCGGGGCTCGACCTTCGCTATCCAACAGTGAATCCAGAGCGGCGGGCGGCGCTGGCCCAAGCTCGGGCGGCGCTCATGGCCGAGCCGTCGTAAACGCTCGCTACTTCACCATGCCCTGCAACCTGCGGACCGATCGCACAGCCAGTGGCGGGGCGTTCGCGAGCACTCGATCGATAAACGGCTTCTCACGGCGCAATTCACTCAGCAGTTTCACGAGATGCGCGTCGAGATTGAAGAGCCACCGCTTATAGAACTGCTCGAGTTCCTGCCGGTTGAAACGCGCCATCGGGTCATCGAGCCCGCTTTGCGCGACGGACCACTCGACGAGCCGTGCAGGCGATCCATCGAATCGGTACAGCTGCGTTGAGAACTCGAATCGTCGCTGCAGTGATGAAAATGGGTCGGTCGCCTCACCTGCGAGGGCGGTCATGATGTTGTCAGCCGATTGTTTGGAGATGGCGCCAAGCCATCCACCCCCCTTGGCAAGGTCGAGATCAGTCACCGTTGGACGGGCGTGGAACCCTGAACCAGTTCCCTGTTCATCGATGATCTCGAGAGCTGCCACGCTCGCGAGCAAGGTCTTGTCTCCCACCGAAGGAAATCGAGCGGTGACGCGAAGGTCTGTCGATGGACCCCGCGTGACAACCTCAATCTTGTTGACAACTCCGATCCCCCATTCAGGTCGGGATGGATGTCGAACACGATCACCCTTTTTGTATGTTGCTTCAACCATGCGGGAGCGAGCGAGATCACCGAACCGGTGTTCCGAGCAGCGCCTTGTAGAGTGTAACGATGCAACGCGGAATTGTCCTTGCTTTTTTTGGTGATTGCGTTGGTCAGCCAGGCCGACGTGCGATCCAGCAGGCGATCCCGAAGATTCGCAGCGAGGCAAAGCCCGACGCCATTATCGTCAATGGCGAGAATCTCCGAAATGGTTCTGGAATCACCCCAGACTTGTATCGAACGTTGCGGGACCTCGGCGTCGATGGCGTGACCCTCGGCGACCATGCGTACCGTGACCCTCGCATCACTCCTGTGCTCGAGGATCCTTCAGAGCCGATTGCACGGCCGGCAAACCTCTCGCTCAAGGCACCTGGGAAGCGCTGGATTCGCATTCCCAAATCGGCGACGCGCCCCCGAGACATCTTCGTCATCACAGTCCTCGGGCGAGTGTTCATGACGCTTCATGCGGACGATCCGTTCGCCTGTGTCGATGCGGTGCTGAGCTCATTGCCAGAGACATCGCCGATCGTGATTGTCGAAGCGCATATGGAAGCGACTTCTGAAAAGGCGGCCCTAGCCCACTACCTCGACGGAAGGGTGGCTGCGGTCATTGGATCGCACACGCATGTTCCGACCGCTGATGCACGAATCTTGCGTGGTGGAACAGCGTTTATCACTGATGTAGGGATGTGCGGTCCCTACACAAGCGTGATCGGTCGCGACCCAGTTGGAGTCTTGCGGGCGATGACGACGGGCGTGCACACGAACTTTGAGATGGGAGAAGGGGGAGAGCGCGCGTGTGGCTGCCTCGTCGAACTCGATCCAGCGACCGGTCGCGCACGTTCAATCTCGCGCATCGACATCGAATCAGATCTCGCTCAGCCGCCCTTTGCTCGGGGGTGATTAGGAACCGTAGCCTCCGCCGCCAGGCGTTTCGACTTCGAAGGCGTCTCCCGAATTCAATGTCAATTCGACGATGCCAGGAACGAGTTCACTGTCGCCGTTGGCACGAATGACACGTTGCGTTCCTCGCATGCCAGGGGATCCGCCAGCGAGCCCGTAGGGAAACTCAATTCGGTGCTGCGAGAGGAATGACAGCTCGACAGCCTGCATGAATCGAATGCGTCGAATGAGTCCGTCTCCTCCGCGGCGAGCACCGTTGCCTCCAGAGCCGGTTCGCACTGCGAATCGCTCGAGAACGACTGGATATCGCCGTTCGAGCACCTCCGCATCGGTGATTCGTGTGTTGCTGATATGGGTGTGTACTCCGCTCGCCCCATCGGCATCTGCGGTGGCTCCGGCTCCGCCTGCGATCGTCTCGTAGAACCCAAACGAACCGTTTCCGAAGAGCACATTGTTGATTGTCCCTTGGCTGCAGGCCGCGAGATTGAGTGCGCGCCAGAGCAGATCGACAAGCCGCTGGCTTGTCTCTGTTTGACCAATGGCGCAAGCTGGGCAGGCCTCGGGTGATCCAGAAAAGTCAGGCGAGAGAATCGTTCCATCGGGGAGCACGATCGTCACAGGATCGAGCAGGCCTTCGTTCATCGGAAACGAGGGGCCTTCGGGGCCAAGTGTGAGTCCGACGAGTACACGCATCGAATACATGATCGCAGCACGGGTGACGGCCCGTGGGGCATTCAGGTTGCGTGGATGTTGCGGCGACGTGGAAGTGAAATCGATCGTGAGTCGCGGTGGTGAGAGTGTGCGGTGTATCGCCACCGCGAGAAGTGATCCGTCATCCAGTCGCTCCTCGATTCGATCAATCCGCGCGGGCAGTGCAGCAATGGCTCGCTCGCTCGCTCGCGATGCGGCCGTGCGCAGCGCCGCGTACGAGGCGGCCATCCCATGTGCGCCACGCTGCGCAAAGAGTGCCCTCACACGCTGCGCGGCGACTTCGTTCGCCGCCACCTGAGCGCGAAGATCGGCGAGGTTGTCGTCGACCATTCGACTTGGCCACGTCGCGTTGCGCAACTGGTGCTCGATTGTCTCAAAGCAAGCAGTCCCCCCTTGCACGATGAGCGTCGGTTCAATCACGACCCCTTCCTGTCCAAGCATCGTCGCGCGTGGGGGCATCGATCCGGGTCGCATTCCGCCGATTTCGGCGTGGTGCGCCCGGTTCGCGGCGTACCCGATCAGGACTCCTGTGGCGCTGTGCACTGGAGTCACCACGGTGATGTCTGGGAGGTGCGATCCACCGAATCGTGGATGGTTGACTGCGATGACGTCGCCTGGGGAGAACGAACAGGTCGGTACAAGTGATCGCACGCACGGGCCGAGCGCGCCAAGGTGAATAGGAATATGCGGAGCGTTGACGACCAGCAGGCCGTCGGAGTCAAGAATGCCACAGGAAAAATCGAGGCGATCCTTGATGTTGGGTGAGAGTGCTGTTCGGCGCAACTGCTCACCCATGTCACTTGCGATCGATCCGAGCTGTGCGGCGGTGAGCTCGTGCGCCATGACCGATGAAACGCCGGGGTGGCCGCGTTCGTCTTGGGTGGTTGCCTTGGTTCGTGAGAAGATGAGCGCTCCCGACGGGTGAGAGTGTGCCTGCCAGCCGATGGGCCAATGAAATGTCGAGTCGCTCCGCATCACGCAGCAGGGGGGCCCAGTCGTGAGGTCATCCGCGAGCGCCGGCTCGGCAATTGGCGCGCTCTGCCGTGTGGCCTCGATCTGAAGGCGGATCCTCTCCACCTCGATGGCTCTGCGTGGTTCGGGATCAAATCCATAGGTGGCGCGGTAGCTCGCTGTGAACGCGCAGCGAAGTGACTCCACTGTCGCGTGTGCGAAGTCGCTATCGCACTCGACACTGAGTGCTTCTTCTTGTCCAACTTGGCGGATAAAGAGCGTGCGATGCCCGATGGTCGAGCCGATCGGATCAACACCGAGCTCGGCGATCACACTTCGCGCGCGCGCCTCGAGTGAATCCCAGCGACTCGCGCTGTCGCGAGCGAACTCATCGAGTGTGACGAGCACAAGCGACGAAACGACCCGGTTGACCGGTGCGCGAGAGATTCCGCGCGCACACAGAAGTCCGGCGTCGGGAGGAAAGAGAACCGTTGACACTCCGAGCCGCTCTGCGACTGCGCAGGCGTGTAAGCCTCCTGCGCCGCCGAAGGCAACGAGCGCGTGGCCAGCTGGGTCGACCCCACGGCGAACCGTCACCGCGCGAATCGCGTTCGCGATTGCCTCGTCTGCGAGAGCGATGAACGCCTCAAGCATCTCTTCGAGCGAGAGCGATCGCTCTTGAGACTCGGTGATTGTGCGGTGCAATTCGATCGCGCGATCCAAGGCGCAGCTTCGCTTGATCGGAATGGGCAACTTCTCTGGATCGATTCGGCCGAGCAACAAGTGGGCGTCGGTCAGCGTGAGAGGTCCACCCTGTCCGTAGCACGCCGCTCCGGGCACAGCCCCCGCACTCGATGGTCCGACTCGCATCGCGTCGCCATCCCACCACAGCAGCGATCCACCTCCAGCGGCAACGCTCTCGACCGCAATCGATGGTGTGGCGATGGTTGCAGCGCCGACGGTCGTTTCGTCCCTCAGTTCTGGAGTCTTGTCGACTCGTGCAACATCGGCGCTGGTTCCGCCCATGTCGAGGGTGACACAGCGTGAAAACCCGCACGCGGCAGCGATCGCCGCTGCACCAGCAACCCCACCAGCTGGACCTGACAAGAGGCTCTCTCGAGGCTGGAAGTGTTCGGCTGGTACGAGACCTCCGGCACTCGTCATCATGAGAATCTCGGCGCCTGAGGCATCGCGTTGAATCGCCGCAACGAAAGTCCCCACTGGACCAGAGAGCGCGGCATCGACGACGGCGGCACGAGCGCGCGGTTCGAATCGGCTCGTCGATCCACACGAACTGGCGACCGAGACCCACTGAAACCCCGCGTCACGAAGGGTCGCTTCGGCAGCGCGCTCGTGCGCGGGGTTGCGACCTCCGTGCAGCAGTGCGACTGCTGCAACGCGCGCGCCATCGGTGACGAGCGCGCGAGCCCTCGCTCGCAGGTCGTCCACATCGAGTGGCAGTTGCTCAATTCCGGCAGCGCTCATCCGTCCTCGTACCGGGCACGACGATCGTTCGAGTGGCGCGGCACGGCGAGGGGAGCGATCGAAGATGTGACTGCGCCTCTGATCGCCGATGCGCAGAAGATCTTCGAGCCCCTCGTTGACGAAGAGCGTGACGGCGCTCACGCGCCCCTCAAGCAGCGCATTCGTCCCTCGGGTGGTGCCGAGCGAGATGCGGCAGTCATCGAGAGGCAGTGGATGGGGACGGTCGAGTGCAAGGCGCGCTGCGAGAATCGGTGATTCGAATGGGGCGACAAGATCGACGAGGGCTCCTTCGAGAGCAGACAATGTGTGACTCGCGCAGTCATCACCCGTGAAGGTGATTGACAGCTGCCCGCCAGACTCGACGTGTGCGCGATCCACCGTTCCAAGGTTGACCTCGGTCGAGTGTGGTCCGAGGAACACCACCGCGAATCCGTGACAGAATGCATCTGCCACCTCAGCAGTGGGAGTTCGTGCGAGCGTGAGGATCAGCCCATTTCTTGCGGCGCGCACGACACGGCCTCGCATCGCTGATGAACTGAGGACCTTCGCGCGCTTGGTGGTTCCACTCGCGTGAATGGCAATGCAATCGGTGAATGTCCCGCCAGTATCGATTCCCAGTTCCCACGCGAAGTGACGAGAGATGGTTGGCTGGTTCGGCGTGATCACCATCACTGACGAGGCTAACAGGAGGCTCGCGAGGTGAAGGGCAACGACGTGCGCGAGGGAGAGTGTGGACACGAGGTCGGCTACCCTGCCAGTCTCATGGGATTGATTGTTGATCTCGCGTATGCGATTGCAGTCGTGGTGACCGCTCCAATCTGGATCATGTCACTCATTCGGACTGGCAAGATGCGAACCGATTGGGCAGCGCGACTGGGGATTCGTGTGCCGCAGTCCGCAGGGCCTCATGGAGGGATCGGACAACGCCCTCGAATTCTCATCCACGCTGTCTCGGTAGGGGAGGTCAATTCGATTCAGGTGCTTGTCGGTCAACTCGCAAGCGCGCCGCTGCACGCAGAGCTCATTATCAGCGTGACGACTAATACGGGACTTGCGCGCGCGAGCACACTCTTTGGATCACGTTGCCAGGTTGTTCGCTTTCCCTTCGATTTCTCAATCAGCATGCGCCGATTTCTCGGCGCGGTCAAGCCTGATCTTGTACTGCTCACCGAACTCGAACTCTGGCCGAATTTCACGCGACTCTGTGCAGGGCGCGGTATTCCGGTCGCAGTCATCAACGGCCGGCTGAGCGCCCGTAGCTTCGCACGATCGCGCAGAGTGAAGTGGCTGCTCGCCCCGATGTTTCGGCGGCTCGCACATGTCTGCGCACAGGACGCCACCTACGCGACGCGGTTCGCATCGATGGGAGTCTCAGCCGATCGGATCACCGTCACGGGCACCATGAAGTGGGACTCGGCCCAGATCGCAGACACTGTTGAGGGCGCTGAGCAACTCGCCCGCGAGATGGGCATTGACCCGAACTCTCCGCTCGTCGTCGCTGGGTCTACAGCGCCAGGCGAGGAGTCGCTGTTTCACGCAGCATGTCCCCCAGGTGTCCAGCTTCTGTGTGCTCCTCGAAAACCCGAGTGGTTCGCGCAGGCACTTCGTGCGCTCCCTGGCGCGCGAGCGCGCAGTGACCGAAAGCAGGGGAGTGTGACGGGCAGATTTGTGCTCGACACAATCGGCGAACTTCGAAAGGCGTACGCACTGGCAGATGTTGTGATTCTTGGTCGCACCTTTGGCACGCTTCACGGCTCGGACATGATGGAACCTGCCGCGCTCGGGAAGGTGGTGATCGTCGGTCCACGCGTCGACGACTTTCAAGCGACTGCGGATGCCCTCCTCGCCGCGGGGGGACTCGTGCAGACTTCTGCGAACGAGCTCGCCGCGACGCTTTCGGGCCTTCTCGAGTCGCCGCAGCGCCGCAGCGCGATCGCCGCTGCTGCGCGTGGGGTCGTGCGACGCGAGCAGGGGGCATCGGCTGCACACGCGCAGTGCGCAGCACGGTTGCTCGCGCCGATACGATCGTGAAACGATGGCGCCGCCGCTCGATGAAGCCAACATTCTCGCAGCGGTTGCCGCTACGAATGACCGACTGCCGGCACATGTGCTGATTCCACCGGGAGATGACATGGCGCTGCTTGCGCTTGGGTGCGATCGTGTGCTGACGGCAGTCGATCAGGTCGTGGTTGGTGTCCATGTACTGGCGACGACTCCCGTCGAGCTCATCGCGCGCAAGGCAGTTGCGCGAAACATCAGTGATGTTGCGGCAATGGGAGGGATTCCAGTCGGCCTGCTCGCATGCGCGGCCTTGCCCAGTGGCATGAACCAGCAGACGGCTGAGACCCTGCTCGAATCGGTGCGCCAGTGTGGAGAAGAATTCGGCGCCCCCCTTGTTGGAGGTGACACGACGATTCACGGTGACGTCGCAGCACCGCTGGTGCTCTCGATTACTGTTCTCGCGAGGCCTCGGGTCGATGGCAGGGTGATCCGGCGCGGTGGAGCCATGCCGAGCGATCTCTTGATCACGAGCGGACCGCTTGGAGGATCATTTGGCACTGATGGGTTGGGTCGGCATCTGACGTTTACTCCACGCATGCATGAGGCGCATGCGCTGATCGACCTGCTCGGCGATGGAGTTCACGCGATGATCGACCTCAGTGATGGACTCGGCATCGACTGCAGCCGACTGATGGAGTGCTCTTCGCTGCACGCTGGCTGCGCGCTGCAAGCACACATTGTTGCAGAGCAGCTCCCGCGCAATCGAGGGGCAACGATTCGTCAGGCGCTGAGCGATGGTGAGGACTACGAGTTGCTTGCTGCCATCGACAAGGCGTCCGAGTTGCCTCGCGGGTGGTTTGCCATCGGGCATGTCACCCAACGGCCTGCGTTGGATGGCCGCGCGGTGCTCCTGCATCTGGGAGATGACGTCGAAGATGCGACGACCCATGGATGGCTTCATGGTCGTTGACCTACCAGATGAAGCGGCAACCGAGCGTGCAGGCGAAGAGCTTGCGCTGCGGCTGCGCCCTGGAGATTTCGTCGCGATCGATGGAGACCTCGGCGCCGGAAAAACCACCTTGGTTCGTGGCATCGCGCGAGGACTCGGGATCGACCCGCTCGTTGTGGCAAGTCCTACTTTTGTCACCGTTCAGGCCTACACAGGTGGGCGGCTGCCGCTCGTGCACATCGACTTATGGAGAGTCGGCGGGCAGAGAGATCCGGGTGACACACTCGAAAGCATCGGCTGGGACGAGATCGTCTCGGACACGTGCAGCGTCACCGTCGCCGAGTGGGCGAACTTGGTGGCATCCGTGCTTCCGTGTCGGAGGCTCGATGTTCGGCTGACTATCCGCGGAACGGCACGAACGATCGAGATCACCGATCAGCGTTCGTGCTGCTGACCCTCTGGACTCACCGCGTAGATTTGAAATCGGTGTCCGACGGGAACCCATCCAAGTTGCTTGCAGATGCGGTCGCGGACTGCGCTGAGTTCTGCGCTATGAAACTCGACAAGGCGTCCAGTCTTCATGCAAACCATATGGTCGCGAGGCTCCTTGCCGTAGATCAATTGGTAGTGCGCTTGCTTTGAATCGAAAAGCGCTTGAACGATGATCCCAGCATCCTGCAGAAGCCGAATTGTGCGGTACGTTGTCGCCTTCGAGACGCGGTGTCCACGCCGACGCAACTCGAGCAGCAATTCCTCAGCTTCAAAGAGTCCGTCACGCGCGATGATTGAGTCGAGCACGTCAGCTCGCTCGATCGTGTACTTCAATCCCTTCGACTTCAGAAACCTGCGAAAGACTGAGCAGAGCGGCGCCGTTGGCTGCTTCGACTGGTTTTCAGGGGGCTGGTTCTTGAGAGCCATATGTACCGAAAGTCCTATAATATATGTTCTGTAAAATCACTCAGCGGCTTCCGCAATCCCGTTCCAGTGCTGAAACTGCGCAGAATCTGCTGCTTCTTGTGCGTGCCGAGCGAGCGTCCTAGCGATCGCTCGGGCTGTCTTGCGCTTGTGGATGCTCACTGCGAGTTCGTAGGCCGCAGCAAGTGATTCGGTCGACTTGGCTCTCTCTCCCGTTGCGTCGAGGGCGATGCCAGTGGTCTCGAGCGCGATCAACTCAAGGTCTGCGCTGAGCTTTGCCGCACCCTGGGGGCGTGCGTTCGCCAACATTTCGAGGGACTTTGCAGGTGACCCGAGTTGGCATTCAGCTTGCGCGAGGCGGATCTTGGATCGCACCGTGAGCGGATGACTGTCGCCAACCGTCTCTTGCAATCCAGAGGCGCACTCAAGCCAGTGCTTCTGCGCCTCGGCATGCCGATTCAGCTCCCAGCAGAGCGATCCATAGTTGAGAATCGATGTCAATGTCGAGGTCGACTTCGCTCCAACCGCGGCGCGCTTTCGCTCGATGACATCGACATAGAGCGGTTCGGCTTGATCAAGCATTCCTTGCATCTCAAGCGCTAGAGCGAGGTTTCCAAGTGTTGCGAGCACATACGTGCTCTGCGCGCCATGCCGTGCCTCGAAGCGCGGCAGATTCGCTCGGTAGATCTGTTCGGCCTCCGGCAGCCGACTGGAGTCGCGAAGGATCGCTGCGAGGTTGTTGTTTGCAACGAGCGTCAA
>SYHM01000149.1 GCA_005799205.1 Planctomycetia bacterium
CGTGCCCCCGAGGCGAGGAGATCGACGGCCCGGTCCATTGCACTCTGCCAGAGCGAAGCTGGATTCTGTGATTCGCCTTCGACTCCGCGAACCGATGGAAGGCGCAAGCGAGCGTCGCTGTGGACGAACTTCCATCCATATCGCACCTCGTCCGTGATCCACCACTGATTGACATCCTTGTTCTCGCGAGGCTTGATTCGGTAGACGATCCCCTCATTGTGTTCGATCGAAATGTTGTCACCACTGGCAGTGATGCCATCGATTGACGGCGTCTTCTTCAGAAACCAAACGCGCTGCTGAAAGAGAAAATCCTTGTCGAGCAGTGCGCCGACGGGGCAGAGGTCAACAACATTGCCAGAGAGTTCATTATCGAGTGCGACTCCAGGAAACACATCGATCATTTCGGTGCCGCCGCGGCCGTCCACAAGCAACTCTGAAGTCTCGGTCACCTCACGGGTGAAGCGCACGCACCGCGTGCACATAATGCACCGATCGCTGTAGAGCAGCACATGTGGACCAACATCCTTCTTTGGGTTCTTGATCTTGTCTTCTTGAAACCGCGACTGAGACCGACCGTAGTCGTATGAGTAGTCCTGCAAAGAGCACTCGCCGGCCTGATCGCAGACCGCACAGTCGACGGGGTGATTGATCAGCAGCAACTCCATCACCGCGCGTTGGTTGGCAACGGCCTTGGTTGTGTCGGTGCGCACAACCATGCCATCAACGGCAGCTGTATGGCAGGTTGGCATCAACTTCGGAATCAACTCGAGCTGCCCCGTGCGCGCATTTGGCTGCCAGATCTCCGCGAGGCAGATGCGACAATTCGCTGGAACCGAAAGTCCTGGGTGGTAGCAGTAGTGCGGAATCTCGATGTCGTTCTTGTGCGCGACATCAATGATCGACTGACCCTTTTCGAATTCGAGCTCAACTCCGTTGATCGTCACTTGTGGCATTGGCATGGCATCCTAGCGATCCCCTACGCGCCTCTCAGCGCGTGACGCACTCGACTTCGATTGCCTCAGAAACGAGGTCAACACGAAGAACCTCGACTGTTCGCCCATCACCAAGCGCGAAGGTTCGTGGCAGTCGCAACGTCTGCGCTCCTTCGCCCTCGAGAAACCCCAGCGCGAGATTCGCCCCCCATGGAACGGGCAGTTGGCCGATCGCACCCGACTGAGGCGACATCGAGATCTCGCCAGCGGCAACGCTGATCGCGCACGAGCCACTCCAGATGCGTCCGCCCACTTCGATGGCGACCGTCGCCGTCCCATCCACAAATCGCACTTGGGTTGCCGCGCCGGCCATCGGCCACGGGAGCGATGGATCGTGCGCAGTCCAGAGCGGACCGCGTGCAGCGAGCCATGCGTTGATGTCCGAGTCGCGAATCCGCAAGACCCATCGCTCACCTCCAAGCCGCACCCTGCTCACCGTGGCAGCGATGTGTTGCTCGAGTGCACTGCCTCGATCGAGACTGTCTGGGTTTCCCGCGAGTGCAATGGGATCGATCCACCATGATGGAGGTCGATATGAGAGGACCAATGCGAGCCCGACCAACACACTCGCCGCACCAACGACCCATGCGACCGCGAGCAGCCGCCTACGGAACCATCTCGCATGGGCGGTCACGACTCGAAGGCGGTCACGCACACGGTGTCGTTTTGTCCGCCGAATCCGAAGGAGTTCGAAAGGCACGTTCGCACCCGCGCCGCACGTGGGGTATTGGCGACATAATCGAGATCGCACTCTGGATCGGGAGTCGTGTAGTTGATCGTCGGGGGGAGCATGCCTCGGTGGATCGCCATCACGCAAGTAATGAACTCGACTGCTCCAGCGGCGGCAATGAGATGACCCAGCATGCTCTTGACCGAACTCATGGGAATGTCTTTCGCCAGTTCGCCAAAGACACGCTTGACCGCAAGAGTCTCGATTGAGTCATTTTCCTTCGTACCCGTGCCGTGCGCTGAGATGTAGTCAACCAGCGGCCGACCGTCGGCGCCACGAGCATGTGGATCGATTCCAGCTTGCGCGAGTGCCTGCAGCATTGCTGCGGCGGCGCCGCGACCCGTTGGCTCTATGTCCGTGATGCGATACGAATCGGCGCTTGATCCAAACCCAATGACTTCTGCAAGTGGAGTGGCTCCCCGCGCGAGCGCGTGCTCAAGTGTTTCGAGAATGACCATGCCAGCTCCTTCGCCCATCACGAACCCACCGCGGCCAAGATCGAAAGGACGGCTCGCAGTTCGTGGATCGCCGGTACTTGTGCTGAGCGCTGTCAGTCGATTGAACCCGGTGACTCCCAGCACATGAATCATGGTGTGCGCGCCACCAGCGATCATCACATCGGCCTCCCCACCGCGCAGAATGCTCGTGGCCTCTCCGAGCGCCTGCGTACTCGCCGCGCAGGCTGTGAGGCAGTTGTACGCGGGGCCACGCGCGCCGAACTCGCGTGCGATGTGTGCGAGCGGCATATTGGGCTCCTGCTCGATCTCGCGTGCGGCGTTCAACAGTGAGTGACCGAGTTTCGCCCAGACCGCTCCATCGGTCTTTCCTGCGGCAGCATCCCACGCCTTCAGATTCGCTGCGAGATAGTTGGGAGTGTCGATGACGCCTTCGCCTGCGCCGAGGTAGATACCCACCCGGCGCATGTTGCGCGCAGGCTTCACATCAAGTGCCGCCTGCTTCCACGCTTGCGCTGCCGCCCCGAGTGCGAACTGCGAATTGATGCCGGCAGTCGCGTGGATACTGGCATCTTTCATGAACGCGCGCGCGTCGAACGACTTCACTTCACTCGCGAACGTCGTCGGAAAGGTGCGTGCGTCAAATCTCGTGATGGGAGCCATTCCAGACTCCCCGCGCATGAGGGCCCCCCAGACGGTCTCGAGGTCGTGACCGAGCGGTGTGATCCACCCCATGCCGCTGACAACAACGCGGTCACGTGGGGTTCGGTCAGCGCGCTGGCTCATGAGATGCTCCGAAGCACGAGTGCAGCACTCTGGCCACCCATGCCAGTTGCTGTCACGAGAACGGTTCGAAGGGCTGCCGCGCAACTGGGCCGTGCGGCGGCGTCTACTGCAAGGGTGGTCGATGATCTGGTCGAGAGCCGCGCGGGCAGCCGTTGCTGCGCGAGACATTGGGCTGCCACGCAGGCGGCGATCGCGCTGGCTCCAGCGCCGCAGATGCCAACGTGGGGGGCGAGCGTGACAAGCGGAATCTGCGCAGTGCGCTCGCCAAAGATCATGCGAAGCGCCCCAGCCTCAGCGCGGTCAACCGTTGGAATTCCTGTACCGAGCGGCACGATCGCGTCAATGTCGCTCGCTGGTGTCTGCGCATCATCAAGCGCGCCCTCGATCGCCGAGGCGATGTCCCCAGGTGCATCTGCGAGCTCTACGCCGACTGTGTCGGTGCACGAACACTGTCGCGCGGCGAATCCAGCGAGCTCTGCAACCGCGCGCACCCCGCGGCGCTGCGCACTTTCATACGTTTCTGTAATCAGGATCCCACCGCCCTCTCCGAGCACGGTGCCCGATGCGCTGTCATCGAACGGGCGCACCGCGGCCACTCCATCGTCCCCGGTGGCAACACGCGCAAGGCGGTTCGCAAAGGTCTGGCGAAGCATTCCCATGTAATTCACTTTGCTCTCAGCACCTCCCGAGAGGCAGGCATCGGCGTCCCCTCTTCGAATCACGCGCATCGACTCACCAATCGAAAGCGCGCCAGAGGCTTCTGCGCATGTCAGCGTGTTCGATGGACCCTGACAATCGTGGATGATCGTCACATGACATGCCAGCATGTTCGGCAGATACTTGAGAAGCCACAGCGGCGTGAGATTGTTCATCCCAGTGCGCCCCCACTCGCCGGGGTCGAATCCACCGTCGGCGGTTCGGCATGAGAGCATCGCACTTGCGAGTTCATCGGAATCTGCAGGAATGAGACCGGCGCCGATATGGCAACCGACGCGCTCGGGGGCGATTGTTGGCGCAGCTCCCTCATGCGTACCCCTCGTCGTCAATCCAGCAGCGGCGACTGCAGAACCTGCCGCTGCAACAGCAATCTCAATGTCGCGAGCCATGACCTTCGTCGCCTTGCGATAGCTCTTGGGGACGATCGCACGGATGTCGAGTTGCTCGGGAGCAATCGTTGCCGCCACCGTCGAGTAAAACCCAGAAGGATCGAATGCAGAAATCGCTCGGATCGCCGAGCGCCCCTCACAGAGCCCCTGCCAGAGTGGGTCGATCCCGACTCCGAAACCGGTGACTGGCCCAAGCCCAGTGATCACGATTCGGCGCTTTGATTTCAGAATTGGCGACATGGCGGGTGGGGTGGAGTGCAGCGGGGTGATGGACGTGCGAGGATATAGAAAAGTCGCGCGGACGCCCAAGGTCACATGCGAAGTCCACATGCCAAGTTCACATGCCAAGTTCACATGCCAAGTTCACATGCCAAGTTCACATGCGTCGTGCTACGAGCAACGCCATCTCAAGCGCTTGCTCGTAGTTCAGCCGCGGATCAAGTGACGAGTGGTAGGCGCGAGCGAGATCCGACTCGACGAGTCCTCGAGCGCCGCCAAGGCACTCCGTGACATTGTCGCCTGTCAGCTCGAAATGCACCCCCCCGAGAATCGATCCAGCAGCTGCATGAATCTCGAACGCCTGCTCGAGTTCGGCAAGAATGTGTGCAAACTTGCGCGTCTTGACTGGGACCGCCCCCTGCTCGCCGCGCTGCACAACGACAGTCTCGGTGTTGCCGTGCATCGGATCGCAAACCCAAAGCACCGGGACTTTGGCTCGCATGATCGCGTGCAACAGTGGCGGCAGGGTCGCGGCGATTTGGTGCGCACCCATTCTGTGGATGAGCACGATCCGGCCAGATTCGCGTTGCGGGTTGAGTCGCTCACACAGTGCCACGAGGTCTGCAGCCGTGCGATCCGACGAGACCTTGATACCGATTGGATTTTCGATTCCTCGCAGATACTCGACATGGGCCTCATTGATCGCGCCAGTTCGAGCGCCAAGCCAAGGGAGGTGCGTCGAAAGGTTCCACCAGCCGCTCCGGCGAGGCACCTGACGAGTCTGCGCCTGTTCGAGGTCGAGCACGAGACACTCGTGGCTCGTAAAGAAATCCACGCGTTGCATCTGATGGACACGCACGCCTGCGAGCGTTTCCATGAACTGCAGCCCCTGCCCGATCGCGTCGACCATCCGCTTGTATTCGGCCGCGAGGGGTGAATGCACGACCCAATCGAGATTCCATTGCTCGGGGTGATGCAGGTCTGCGAAGCCACCGTCAACGAGGGCTCGAATGAAGTTGAGCGTGAGCGCCGACCTTTCATATCCACGCAGGAGCAACTGTGGGTTGGGAGTGCGCGCCTCTTGCGTGAATTCTGGTCGATTGATGTTGTCGCCTCGAAACGTTGGAAGCGAAACTCCTCCACGCGTTTCGACCTCGATCGACCGCGGCTTGGCGTACTGCCCAGCGAATCTCCCCACTCGAACGACGCGCTTGCGAGATGCGTGCGTGAGCACAAGGCTCATTTGCAGCAGAATCTTGAGTTGATTCGTGATCGACGATGACCGGCATCCTTCAAACGACTCTGCACAATCGCCTCCGTGCAGCAGGAATCGCTCTCCTGTGGCCGCTGCGGCGAGCTGACTCTTGAGTTCGGCGATCTCACCGCTGGTGACCAACGGCGGAAGCGCCGCGATCTGCGCAAGCACCTCGGCGAGCTGTCCATCTGCTGGCCACGCGGGTTGCTGACGAGCAGGGAGTGAGCGCCACGCGTCAGCCGTCCAGGGTTGCATTGAACCAAGGCTAACCGCGATCAATACGGGCGACAGGACTTGAACCTGCACGGGTTTCCCCACTGGAACCTAAATCCAGCGCGTCTGCCATTTCGCCACGCCCGCGTATGAACTGTTCGTAGGATATTCGATCATGACATGGAGCCAGACTTGCGCAACCAGATTTGTGCCCCTGCTGGCGCGCGTGATCCTTTGCGCAGCCTTTCTTCCTGTTGGCTGGTCGCACACATTCTCACAGACCAATTATTCGATCGCGCAGACCCGGCAACTTGCCGCGCTAGGAGTCTCAGAAGGCGGCATCGATTGGAAGCGGGTTCAATCGACTGGCTTTGCCGCGCAGACCGGCGCTGTGAGTGCGGCTGATGAGCCGACATCGCCACTCACATCTCGCTCGCTCTACGCCATTGCGCTGACCTCGCATCAGGCAGGATTCCCCTATCCAGCAATTGCAGCGTGGCTCGTCGCACTCACTGAGCTGGGAGGATCGATCCTGCTCTTGGCTGGTGCCTACGCGAGATTGAGCGCACTTGCGCTGAGCGCTGTCATGGCGGGCGCGTTCATCATGACGACTCTCCCCACACTCACCGTTGCGGGCTGGTGGTCGATGCCCATGGATGAGTATCAGCGGGTCTATACACAGGTCGGACTCTTCGCGCTGTCGTTGACAGTTGCGCTCGTTGGTGGAGGAGCCCTCTGCATGGACGGCGCACTTTTTTCGCCATCGAAGGCCAAGCCGAAGGGCTCAAGCGCATCCCGCGACCGCGGTGCACCGGCCACGAAGGACCCGAAGTAGCCGATGCGCGGCGGGAGGATGATTCCGTGGTTTGTGTCTGGCGCGATCCATGCACTGCTGGTGGCACTGCTCTTCAGTGTCGGAATCGTCACTCTTCGCCCGTGGGTGCAGCGCGACGACGCAACCACACTTGGTGGCGCCACATTTCGTTTCGAGGCTGCGCCAGTTGAACGCACACTTGTCGCGCCAGCCACAGTGCATGCGCCCTCTCCAGTGGCTGAGCCGCGCGGAGTGAGTGCAAAGGCGATGGCTGTGGCACAACGCGCATCCACTGGGGTGAGAGAGCACGCGCAACGTGTGCAGGATGATGCGACCAGTCGACTCGACCGGCCGGTTCGCTCGATCGATCTGCCGCGCAGTGTGCTGTCGGTCGCAGGAGTTCGTGCGGATGTCGCACACCGCATCGTGTTCCTGCTCGACGCCTCTGGATCGATGATCGGCGCCTACCGCACGGCCGTACAGGAAATCATCGACGCGATCGCACGGTTAAACGAAGAGCAGCAGTTTGCGATCGTCGTCTTTCAGCGCGGAGAGGCGTTTCTCGCACCACCAGAATCGATGCGCCGCGCTGGACCAACCCTTGGCCAACGCGGACTTCAGGAGCTCTCGCGGTGGCTGCTCGATGAGATCAATCCAGGTGGAGGGAGCCATCCCCTCAAGGCGATGCGCGTCTCGATGGCTCTGAAACCCGACACAGTCGTGATCGTGAGCGCTGGGTTGCTCGGCGCCGCCGACAGTGCCTCCGATCGCGACGCGCTGCTCGCTGAGTTCGACGCACTCAATCCTGCTGATGCCCTCACAAGGAGGCGTCCAGTGCAGTTGGCCTGCATCCACCTGCTGCAACCAGAACCGCTTGGCGCGCTCGCCGAGATTGCTCGGTTGCACGGCGGGCCGAACTCGTACCGATTCGTCGGACGAATGTCCGACATTCGTGGTTCGCACGACGCATCGATCTCGGTCGCTGACGAGACGACGCTGCGCATGGACGAGGCGAGCGCCATCATGAAGGCTGGCGACGTCGCACGCGCGCGCACTCAGTTTCTTCGCATCGGGCTTGGCGAACCCCTTCATAGCAGCGCTCCGACCGCGCTCGTGTGCGCCGCAGAGATCGCACTGCTCACCGACCACGATCGCGCGGGCGCAGCACTCCTCGCACGGGCCTCGTTGCAAGGGGCACGCGCGTTCGGATTGCGCGCGACCGAAGCGCGCGCAGAGTCGGTCCTTCGCGCATCCAACGAACCAAACCCCACTCCTCGTGAAGAGACCCAACCATGACACAAGCGACAACCATCCCATCCACACTTGAGGCCGCCAAGATCTTCTTCGTCTCGTACAGCACGCTGCCAGATGGATCCCAGCAGATCGAGTGGCTCGGAAGCATCATGATCTGGGTGCTCATCGCGATGAGCGTGATGAGTGTCGGACTCATCACGAGCGCTCTCACCAGACACCGCAAGAGAGTGATCATTCCCAACGCAGTCGCCGATGCATTTCTTCGCTCGTGCACGACAGGGTCACCGAACGAGGCACGGGCGATCGTTGCAGCTGATGGGAGCGACTTCTCGCGCATGGCGCTCGCGGCACTCGACACACTCCCACTGGGACGCGCTGGGGCGGTCGATGCAGCTGAACAGACCGCTGAGGAGTGCGCGGCGCGGCGATTTCGGTCGATCGAGATCTTGAATGTGTTTGCGCAGATCAGCCCGATGATCGGGCTCTTTGGCACGGTCTACGGCATGATCGTCGCATTCCAAACAGTTGCCGCCACTGGAGGGCAGGCCGACCCCGCGTTGCTCGCTGGTGGAATCGGCACAGCACTCGTCACGACATTTTGGGGATTGGTGGTCGCAATTCCAGCGCTTCTGACCTATGCCACCGTGCGAAACTGGATCGATGCGCTCATCGCCGAAGGCCTTGAAGTCACATTGCGCGCGACAGCCTCGTTCGCAGCGCGAGGTCAGCAGCCGTGAGCCTCTTGCACGCGCGAGGGCCCGCGCGAATCGATGCCAACCTCACCCCGCTCATCGATCTCGCGTTCTTGCTGATCGTGTTCTTTGTGCTGATTGCACGAATGAGCGGCGAGCAGCTGCCCGCCGTCTCGCTTCCTGAACCGCACAGGGCGGCGCTGACCCCGATCCGATCAGGGCAGCGAATCGCCATCAATGTGATTCGCGATGGCACAACCATCGTGCGATCACTCGGCTCTCAACGATTTTCTGCTGACAGCGCTGGAGAGGGTGCGCTCATTGAAGCATTGATGCAGCGCATCGCGCGTGATCGCACTCTTCCTGTCGACATTCGCGCGGACCGTTCTCTTCCCTACACCGAGGTGCAGCCCATCCTGCACGCAGTCGCGCAGGCCGCGGAACGCGCGGGGGTCGGACCGATCACACTGCGCGTATGCGCGCTCGAGAGCGCCGCGAATGAATAGACGCCGCGCTGCGCAAGGGGCGAAACTCTCGCTCGCCATGACTCCGATGATCGACGTGGTCTTCTTGCTGCTCGTTTTTTTTGTGTGCACCGTGCGATTTGAGCGGCGCGAAGAGGTCTATCAACTCGACTTGCCCGTACGAGGCGCAAGCGCCGACCCATTCGCGCTTGAAGAGTCGCCCGTCGAACTGCGCATCGGCGCTCGCAGCAGATCTCAGCTCGCGATCGAATTGCGTGCCGATGGAGTTGTGAGAACGGTTGCTACGTTCGACGACCTCACGTCGCTGCTCACTTCACTGCAGCGACCTCGATCGTCCGCCACCGCTGCGCCAGAAGCACTCTTCGAGGCAACGCATCCGATTCTCGTCGTACCCGAGCCACTGTGCGAGTGGCAGGACGCTGTCGACGCATTCAACGCCGCGTTGCGGGCTCGATACACCAACATTGGATTCGCCGAGATTGGTTCATGAACGGTGCATGTGCACTCATTGCTAGCGTGTGCCTCGCCGCAGGGGCAATCGCTAGCCCGTGTGCCAATGCCACACAGCAGGGCGATCCAACGCTCGCGCTGATTCGAGAAGATGACTTTCTGCGGGGTGTGAGTGACTTCGGGCTCGTGCACGCATTCGATGACCTCGAGCGAGTTGACCCTGCCGCGACAGCGCAGGACCCTGCCACTGAGAGGTTGCGCGCGATCGCCCGCGCGAGGATCACGCTGCGCGCGCCACAAAGCACAATGCTCGAGCGGCGGAACGCCTTCGATCAGTTGCGCCGCGCGCGCGCAGAACTCGTCGCGGCCTACCCGCGCGATGCACGCCTGCCGCTCTGGCTCGTCGACGCGGCAGAGGATGAGTTCGTGCTCGGTTTTCTCGGGCTCGATGGGGGTGCAGAAGCGATCGCGGGGTCACCACTCGATGGTGTCACCGATCGCGCTACCGCGTCACTGGCCCGAGTGCGTGCATTACTTGCGGACGCAGCGACCGCGAATGCCGCGGGGGCGGCAACACCAATCCCCGCCGACTCGGCACTCGCCGCTCGGCTTGGGGAAGACGCGCGAGGACGACTCCCATTCCTGCGGGCAGCCATCGATGCGCTGGCTTTGGCGATCGATCGCTCGAGTGTCGATGCAGTCGCGCAGCGAGAGCGCCTGGCGATCGCTGCTCCGCTGCACACGGCGATCGCTGAGTTGCGCACACGCGTCCCACCTCGGCTGAAGACTGAGGTAGATCTCGCGGAAGTTGCTGCTGCGGCAACCGCCCTGCGTCTCGAGGAGGCACGATTCGGTGCCGCACGCATCGCGCTCACCCATGACCCAGTGCTCACAACGCTTTCACGCGTGCTGGTCGCCGACGGGCTGGTCAATGAGCGGCACGGCAACGAAGCTTTGCAACAGCTCGGAGGGCTTCACAAGAGTCCCGAATTGCCGACCGCACTGCGACTGCTTGCCGCCGACGCGTTTGTTCGCACGCGCGTCATCATGGGTAAGTCGCTCGCCGATCCACAGACGCTCGACGCATGGATCGCCACGCTCCGAACGGCACTTCCGCCCGAGAGGGCTGCGGTGCGGCGCGCCGTGCTCGACCGACTCGCAGGGGCGCTTCGGGGAACGACCGTCACTGGATCGATTCCCGCACTCGCACTCGTCGCACGCGCGGGCGACGCGTTCTTGGCCGACCAAGGTGATTCGGGTTCCGAGTCATTGCTGCGTACTTGGTCTGAGCAAAGGGTCGACTTTGAGGCACAGGCAGCTGCCCTCTCGGTACTCGCCGACGTCTACGGGGCGCATGGTGCGTGGGGACGCGCGGCCGATGCATATCGTCTCTTCGCGCAGTGCGCCGCGCAGGAGCCCACCGCCGCGACCGCGATCGTAGCCGCGCTCGATATCGAGATCGCTCTTGACAGCGCACGACCAGACGCTCGCTCAGAATCTTTCGAATCGGCGTTGCGTGCAGCACTGAGTGGATTCCCAGAACTCCCTACCCGCACCCGCTCAGAAGCACAGTTGCTTGCGCTCGAGGTCATTCATCGAAGCGACATGCTTCTCACTGCCCCTGGCCGCGAGTCTGCCGATGGCGCGGCTGAGTTTCGAGAATTGGGTGCCCGCCTTCGCGACTTGCAGTCAGCCGCTCGCGCAGCGGGGTTCGACCCTGGGACGCGCACCACGGCCGCGATTCAGTTGGCAGCGATCGCTGCTGACCTGCTGGCGCCCGGCGAAGCCGCGAGCGCGCCGCTTCCGCCCACACTCGAAGCGTGGAACGCGATCACGCAGGCCGATGCGAGGCGGGTCTTCCGCATGCGGCTCCACCGCGCGGCGCTGCGCGATGAACCTTTGCGCGAATCACTTCACCGTGAACTTGAGGGTCTGGCTCCTACGCTGCTCGGAGAGGGTGGCGCACACGATTGTCCACCACTCGCGGAGTTTGCGTGGCAGCAAGTGGGTGCTGCGCAGCGACTGCGCGATGTGGGAGACTCGTCCTTCACAAGGCTGGCCTCAACCGCGCTCATCGCTGCCGAGGAATGGGAGGCGATTCAACCATCAGCGGCCAAACCCGCACACGACGCGGCGTCGCGATCCCTCTACCGCGCAGCCGCCGATGCGGCTCTGCTTGCAGCGTCGTGGGATGCCGCCACAACCCGTGCGCGCGCGCTCGCTGCACTCTCCGATGCCGATGAGGGCGATCTCCTTCGCCTCGCCACCGCGCTCTCGCGCGCCGCGCATGCGAAAGACCAACAAGGGGACGCTGCGCGACGCGATGCACTTCGAACCGAGGCGATGGAAGCAGCGCGCGTGCTCGCTTCAAGCGTTGCGCGGGGGTCCCCGTCGTGGTGGACGGCGCAAGTGATTCAACTCGAACTCGCACAGGCAACGGGTCGCGCGGGCGAGCCGCTGCGCGCACGCATCGCGCGATTGCGCGCGTTCGATCCAGACCTCGGGGGAGAGGCGTTCAGGACCCTGTTTGAGAAACTGGAGTCGACGCCGCCGCCTGCGCCCGCAGCGGCAGCCCCGTCGCACTAGCCCTGGAACGAATCGCCGGGTGAATTGTCGATCTGCCGTAGTTCATTTCGCAAGATGACAGCGAGTTCGTAGTTCTCAAGGCGCAGCGCACGTCTGAGCCTCGTCTCGAGATCGACGCGTTGACTCGATGGCAGTTTCGGTACGAGCGCGTCTCGCATTCCTCGCAGAATCGCTGATGCTGGCGAATCGGTGCCATGACCAGCGAGGAACTCTGACGATCCTGGGTTACAACGCTGCAACGATGCGAGGCCGCGGTCGATCGCCGCAAGTGCCCCTTGTGTGTCACGCGTGCGCATGCACATCGACGCTTCACATCGCGTGCGCAGCAACACCAGCGCCACATGCATAGGCTCACCCTGTAAGCGCTCCGCGTGCGCTCCACCCCGTTGGTTGATTGCCGCGAGTGCAATGGAGTTTCGCGCGCAATCGCTCAACGACGCCGCGAAGTCCTCGAGCAACATGAGCGCAACGGCTCTTTGATGAAAGAGGGCGACCTCGGCGAGAAGTGCCGCCACACCCTCGGTCGAGAGGGGGCCAGGCTGTTCCTGCCAATAGTCGAACCACGATTCGTACCCCTCGGGGCGCGTCCCATCAGGACGGCCAGTCAATTCAAACTGCAACAGCCCCGCCTCGAGGCGGATCTGAATTCGCTTCACACCCCCGATCCCTGCGAGAAATCGCAATTGAGGCCCGTGTGCGGAAAACTCCCAGCCTGCCAGAATCGGTCCTATGTCGTCATTCCATTCCGGACGGGTGTCGGTCA
>SYHM01000150.1 GCA_005799205.1 Planctomycetia bacterium
CTACAACTTTGGCGCGACGATGTACCGAGCGCTCGTTCGGGACTATGCCCAGACGGTCCTCGTGCCAGGCACGACGAAGGCGCGCACGATCGAAGCAACTCCCGCGACGGTCCCACCAGCAGAGCGCGTTGCGGGTCTCAACGGCGACCTTTCTGACCTCGTGATGGAGTGTCTCGCGCTTCAGGCCGATCGCAGGCCGAGGTCGATGGAGAAGTTGGCGCAGCGATTGCGAGCGCTTGAGCAGTCGGTCGCGAACATCTCTATCTAGCGCTCGCGCTACGCTGAGTGTGTGCGCCACTGGTCTCCGCTGATTCTGTGCATTGCTGGCATCGCGGCGTTGGCCGCTTCGGCCAGTGCGTTGCCACAGCAGGCACAGCAGGGGGATGGGCAGGGTTCCGCGGCCGCATCGAAGGTGCGTGTGTCCTTCGCGATCAAGGACATCGAGAGTGCGAAGGCGCTCGAAGCAGCGATTCAAGAGGCGAGGTCGAAGGTGCTTGGCGCCTGTGTCGGGCTCGAAATCATGGACGCGACGACTGCTGGGTCTGGCAGTGGCACAATCATCTCGAAGGATGGTTGGATCTTGACAGCAGGTCATGTGTGCAAGGTTCCAGACCTCGAGGCGAGGATCCACTTTTCAGATGGAACCGTCACGACCGGGAAGACGGCGGGACTGCATTGGAACGGCACCGAAGATTGCGGGCTCGTGCGATTTGATCCCACTGGGCTCACACTCACCGCGGCCGAGCTCGGTTCGATGGCCACGACTGCCCCTGGCGATTGGGTGCTCGCCTTCGGTCACACATTCGGCGTCGAGAAGGATCCGTTTCGCCCTCCAGTGCTTCGACTTGGACGATTCAACGGCGCCAATGGGATCGCAATCTGGATGGATGCTCCACTCTCGCCTGGCGATTCTGGCGGCGGCGTTTTCGATCTCGATGGCAAGTTGATCGGAATCAACTCGACCACTGGTGGGGAGCCAGAGATGAATGCAGCGACGACCATCGACTTCGTGAAGTCGCATCTTGCTGACATGCAGCAGGGGGCAGCGAGCGGAGACGATGTGAAGAACGAGCGCGAGGGAAAGCCGCACGAGGGCACAACGCAGCGCATCGTTGACCCAGGACCTCCGCGCGAGCAGGCCCCCAGAAAGAGCGACCCGAAGATTCTGCAAGCGATCGCATCGGTCGTCGATGACGCAATCCTGATGACGGTCGGGGTGTTCGTCGATGGCCGTCTGGTCTGCTACGGAACCGTTGCGGATGCGCAGGGGTTCATCATCACCAAAGCATCAGAGGTCGGCATGGTCAGCGCCGACCTCGCGGTTGCACTTCCCGATGGGCTTACCGTTCCAGCGACACGCATGGCGGTCGATCAGAAACTCGATCTCATGTTGCTCAAGGTTCAGGAAGCCTTAGAGGAACCGATGTTCGACCTTGACCACACGCCTGCAGCTGGGTCGATCCTTGTCACCGTTGGTCGCGATGGCAGTCCAGTTGCCTTTGGAGTTCGCAGTCTTGATATGTATCAACCGGGTAGAAACGACGTTTCGACTCCCTACCTTGGGCTGCGTGTTCGCCCGATCACAGATGAGGAGCGCGCGGCGCATGCAGGACGATCTGGAGTGATCGTGCTGTTCGTTGCACCTGGCTCATCGGCTTCCCGCGCTGGAATCCACGCAGGTGATTTCATTGAGCGCGTTGCGGAGTCAGTCGTTGAAAACCAGCCGCAGCTCGGCGAAGCGGTGCGCCGACATGCAGCTGGTGAGGTCATCGAAGTGGTGCGGGTCACAGCCGACCGAGATGAGCCGCTCCACGCACGCCTTTCCCCGCGGCCGATCGAACAGGGGCCGTCACCATCGACTCCGCGCTTTCCGGCAAGCCGTCGCTCGAGCGGTTTTGGCCCAGTCATCCAACACGACACACTGCTGCGCGCCGATCAGATGGGAGGACCGCTGGTCGACCTCGACGGCCGCATCATCGGCGTGAACATTGCGAGGACCGATCGAACGAAGTCCTATGCACTCGCCTCGTCAACTGTCCACGAGGCGGTCACCCGGTTGATTGCGGACGTCACGAAGAATCCGCAACCAATGACGCTCGTCAATCCGCTCGAGAGCGGCATCGTGACGCTGCAGGATGGCTCGCTGATTCGGCTGAGCGCAACGACTGCTGAGGTCATTGGAACGAGGCTGAAGCTCGTTCAGGCCGAAGACGCACTCGGAGCGCTCGAAGGGTGGATTGATTCGAATGACTCTGCGCGGTGGATCGTCGAGTTCACGAAGCCGGGTGACTATTCAGTCACTGTGATGCAGTCATGCCCCGCTGAGCTTGCGGGGCAGGATTTCATTGTGCAGATGGGCGATGTGATCTTGCGAGCGAAGTCGAAGGCGACAGCTGACGCTGGCGACTATCAACGCGTTGACGCGGGGGCTTTTCATGTTGAGAGTCCCGGGCGCGCCATCATCGAAGTGAAAACAGGCGGGACTCTGCGCGGACCGCTCATGAACGTGCACGCGCTCGAACTCAAACGCACGAGCTGACTATGAACTCTGAGATTCCGTCATTCGCCGATCACTGGCACCTTCGCTTTCTAGACCTTGCTCAGCGCATCGCCACCTGGAG
>SYHM01000151.1 GCA_005799205.1 Planctomycetia bacterium
CGATGGCGCGAGTCCTGCGAACGGGGAGTGAGGCGGCAACCCAGTGGACGCATGCTCTCGACCTGCTCGAGCCATGCACCGGTCATGTGGTCATCTCGGGTCTGGGCAAGTCGGGGCTGATCGGCGCCAAGATTTCGGCGACGCTCGCGAGCCTTGGTCAACCATCGCACGTCATCCATCCTGCTGAGGCTGTTCACGGCGATCTTGGAAGGATGCGCGAAGGGGATGTGGCGCTCTTGCTCTCGTTCAGCGGTGAGACGACCGAAGTCGTTGATCTCGCGCTGCACCTCAAGGCAGATGGAGTCGCTCGCATTGGCATCTCGGCGCGCGCGACCACGACCCTTGCGAGGCTCTGCGACGCACATCTATCGCTTGGCGACATCGTTGAAGCGTGCCCACTGAACCTCGCCCCAACTGCGAGCACGACGGCGATGCTCGCTGCGGGGGACGCACTCGCGCTCGCACTCGCCCGCCGGCGCAATTTTCAGGCAGACGACTTTCATCGGCACCATCCTGGCGGAATGCTCGGCGCGGGACTCCGTCAGATAACGGACGCACTGCGCTTTCGAGTGGGCCACAACCTTGCGGTGCTCAGTGACTCGCTGAGTGTTCGTGAGGCGCTCGGTGCTGCTGCACAGGGGCGACGTACAGGTGCGATCATGTTGGTCGACGCGCAGGGGAGACTGTCGGGCATCTTCACCGATGGTGACTTGCGGCGGCTGGTGACCGCTGAGGGTGTCACATCACTCGACAAGCCCGTGTCAGGAGTGATGACCGTGCGACCAGTTTCGCTCTCGGTCGACGCGCTCGTGCGCGATGCGGTGCGACTCGTGCAGGAACGTCGGGTCGACGAGATTCCCGTGGTCGATGGCGACGGCAAACCCGTCGGCATTGTGGATGTGCAAGACCTTGTCGCGATGCGCGTGATTGAGGGGTGATCGCATGGAGACATACCTCATCGAAGTCGTCGGCGACCTGATGATCCTGCGAGCGGATGGCGGCCTGAACACCGGCACCGCCGGCCAACTTTCCGACAAGATGTCGGCGCTCGTGACGGGGGGGGTGCGCAAGATCATCGTCGACTGCTCAAAGCTTGAGATTGTCTCGAGTCTCGGGCTGAGCTCGCTCCTGATGTTGCACACACGCATGAAGAAGGTCGGTGGCGAAGTCAAGCTGTGCGGAATCAAGGGATCGATCATGCAGGTGATTCGAATCAGCAAGCTCGATCGAGTCTTCCAGACCTATCCAGATATCGAGCAGGCTCGTCTCGCCTTTCGCCCCTGAGCGCCGCCGACGGGGTTAGCCGCCGAGCGCTGGCTGCGGACGCGCCGCGAGCGCGTCTGCGAGAATCTTTGCAACGCGATCCTGCAACTTCTTTGCCTTCGCCACCGAATCGCGCTCTGACAGGTTGTTTGCGAGCACACTGAAGGCGTAGCGGGTTCCATCGCGAGCGGTCACGAATCCGCTGAGGCAACTCACCTTGTCGATGTAGCCAGTCTTGCACTGCACCGTGGCGCGCGATGGATCGATGTCTTTCATTCGCTTGCGCACGGTCCCCGACTTGCCTGCGACGGCAAGACTCTCAACGAAGGTGTCGCCAACGCTGCTGTCGTTGGCGAGGCCGACGAGCCACGCGGTCAGTCCATCAGCAGTCACTCGATTGGCTCGCGAGAGCCCTGAACCATCCGACACCTCGAACCCACTACTGAGGGCGCCGATGCGCTGTGCGAGCACCGCTGAGACGCTCGCGGCACCCGAGGGCCACGAGCCCTGCGATCCAGTGCGCTGCGCCGCGAGTCGTTTGAGAAGGCTCTCTGCGTACAAGTTCTGACTCTCGACATTGCACCTCGTCACCACGAGCGAGAGCGGTGTCTGGATCGCAGGTCCAACCGGGTTTCCTCGCGGAGCCGGGTCACTCGCACTTGCGGTGCGCGCGGTCGCGACCTGCACGCCAGCCGTCGTGAGTCGGCTCGCAAGACTCTGCGCAAGAAAGAGTGCAGGATCGCTCAGCGCTACAGCGATAGGCGCCGCTGTGGGGGCCTTCACGTTGCCGTAGATCGTCAGATCGCCCGAAGTTGCATCGCGCGAGACCCACATCGAATTGCGATCATTTTTCCCCGTGCGACTCGTGGCCTTGTTGATGACTTTGACCCACGGGGCAGCGGGGCTGATTGATGTCACGCGAGGTGCGTTTCCAGGCTGCGGTGCGGCCATGATGTGCAGCGCGTTCCCGTGAAAGTTCACCCCGCATGGAGGTGAGCAATACTCCTCGTCAAGTTGATCCTTCGGCCAGAGCGGATGTGGTCCTTCGCGGGCAAAGATGCGGTCGTCGACGACGATCTCACGAACGCTCTTGATGCCGGTTGCGCGCACAGCGTCGACCCACGCCTGCAGCAAGTGTTCGATGGTCATTCCAGTATGGGCTGTTCCGCTCGAATCGATGAAACTCGACTGAGCGAGCAATTCAGGGTCGCCAAGCGCCGGGTCACCGTCACCTACCACAATGAGCCGGTCGCCATCCCGCAGCAACTTGGTTCGAAAGGCGAACTGTGGCGTGAGCGTCACGAGCGCGGCGCCAGTTGTGAGCAACTTCATGTTGCTCGCAGGAACCATGGGCTCTCCGCCGTGGTACGAGAGGACGGGTGTGCCAGAATCTGTCTCGCGCACACTGACGGCGATCGTCGCCTTCTTCAGGCCGAGGGCGGCAACCTCTGCGCGGATGGCACCAGCGATGTCTCGTTGCGCCGCGGGCGCGGCCTCGAGCGGGGCGAGTGTGAGAAGCGTCGTCAGAAGCGCCGCTACGCCGTCAAAGTTGAACATAGAGGTTTGAAGTATCGGCGAAACGCGTCAGGGCGCAAAAAAAAGACCACGCCAATGCGTGGTCTTGTCGAGGGTCGCTCGAAGGATCGCTGCCGAGCGCTCAGCCGCCCATGCGCAGGCGAACAAAGCCTTTGATCGAGACTCCCTTGGGGAGCAGCTCGCGAATGCTCTTCTTCTCTTCCTTCACGTACTTCTGGCCGAGCAGGGTGGTCTCTTCGAAGAACTTGCGCACCTTGCCTTCAGCCATTTTCTCAGCAATCTGCGGTGGCTTTCCCGAGGCTTCTGCCTCTTTCGTTGCCTCTGCACGCTTGGCGGCGATGACATCGGCTGGCAACCCGTGCTCGTCGACTGCCATTGGGGTTGGGACTGCGGCAGCGATGTGCTGGCAGATGCCGTTGGCGAGTTCCTCGTCCATGTCGCCCTCATACTGCAAGAGCACCCCGAGCTTCCAGTCGTGGTGGATGTACTTGGCGAACGAGCCACCATCGAGGCGGGTGCCGCGGGCGAACGAGATGTTTTCGCCTGTCTTAATTCGAACAACATCGAGACGTGCGGTCATCGGAGCGCTCATCACAACCTCTCCCGCACCAGCGGCAAGCGACATCGTCGCCAGTTCTGTCGCCATCGCGCGAAACTCTTCGTTCTTGGCGGTGAAGTCCGTTTCAGATCGAACCTCGACGATCACTGCCTTGGATCCAGAGATCACGGCCGTGATGCACCCTTCGCCTGCGGTGCGATCCGCTCGCGTGTCCATCTTGCCCTTCAACCGCTCTCGCAGCAACGCTTCAGCCTTGGCGGGGTCTCCTCCAACCTCAGCGAGGGCGCTGCGACAATCACCAAAGCCAAGACCTGTGCGATTGCGCAGTGCCATGACTACTTTCGCGTCAATGTGTACGGTGCTCATAAGGATTTCCTTGGAGTACGGGTGCGTGCAGGAGTTCAGGCAGGATTCGCCGGAGCGGCATCGCTAGGAGCCGCGCCAGTTGTTTCGAGTGTGCCACCTGAGGGGAGTCCGCCGCCAACTTCATCAACGCGGAATCGACTGCGAACACTACGACGGCGTGGTGCTGCTGCGCCATCGCCAGCGTCAGTCGCCGCATCGCCCGCGGGGGCTGAAGTCTGTCGTTGCGTTTTTCCTTCGGCCACCGATGCGGTCAGTTCGCGCAACACCAGGTCGATCGAGCGCATCGAATCATCGTTGCCCGGAATCGGAATATCTGAGTAGTCAGGATCACCATCGGTATCGATGAGGCAAATCGTCGGGATTCCAAGGTTCTTTGCCTCGCGCACCGCGTTCATTTCGCGGTTGACATCGATGACGACCATCGCTGCCGGAAGGCGCGACATCGTGCGCACGCCGTTGAGGTTGCGGTAGATCTTCTTGAGTTCGCGGGTGAGTTGCGACTCCATCTTCTTGGAGTAGCTCTTCATGCCGCCGCCAGCGACCAATGCTTCGAGTTCTTCGAGTCGCTTGAGCCGATCACGCACGGTGCGGAAGTTTGTGAGCAGTCCGCCGAGCCATCGCTCGGTGATGTATGGCATCTGGCACGCGGCGCAGTGCGTTTCGATCGACCCGCGCGCCTGGCGCTTGGTGCCGACGAAGAGCACTTCACGCCCTTCACCAACGGTCTTCGAGATAAACTTCTTCGCCAGCAGCAGACCCTTGATGGTCTCGCGAATGTCGATGATGTGAATCTGGTTCTTGACTCCCTGGATGTAGGGGGCCATCTTCGGATTCCAATTCGACCGCCGTTGGCCGAAGTGGATGCCGGCTTCAATGAGTTCGTTGACGAGTGACATGAGAAGACCTCTTTCGAAACGAGACCTCCAACGAAGTGGAGGCAGCGACACCCGAGTGATCGGCCGGTGAGCCTTGCGGCGCCGCGCACTCGATGAGGGCGCTTGTGTGAGAAAACAGTAGAAGTTCCAGGCTCACCGAAGCCCGAGACTCCCACCATCGCGACTCGAGAAATCATCGAGCCGAAGTGGGGGATCGGGAGGGTAGCCGAAACGACCATCGGGGTGCAACTGGGGCTCAACACCGTTGGTTCGCCCCTCTAGTATCGCCACTCTCATGCTCGAAAAGGTTTTTAAGGCATACGACATCCGCGCGACTTATCCGACGCCCCTCGATGAGGCGATTGCGTGGCGAGTTGGGTACGCGGCCGCGCGTTGGCTCACAGAACGCGCCCACAAAGATGGCAACGATGCTCCTCAAATGCGGCACATTGTCGTGGGTCGTGACATGCGCAAGAGTTCCCCATCACTGAGCGCCGCGCTGAAGGATGGGATTCGCGACTTCGGCGCCAATGTGATCGATGTCGGCATGGTTGATACTCCAATGACCTACTTCGCGATCAATCATCTGCACTGCGCTGGTGGAATCGAAGTGACCGCCAGTCATAATCCAGCGCACTACAACGGATTCAAGATCAGTCGTGTGAACGCAAAGCCGGTGGGAACAGGAAGCGGCCTCGAAGTCATCCACGAGTACGCCCGAGCGTGCGAGCGCGGTGCCGCCGAGTCGCGCGCTGGCCGAGTCGAACAACTTGACCTGTGGGTGCAGTACCGCGACCACTTGCTGCGATTGCTCGATCCATCGGTGCTCGACGGGTCGCGCGTGCTGCGTGTCGCCGTTGATGCGAGCAATGGCATGGCAGGAACGATGGCCCCTAGAGTGCTGCGTGGTGTTGCGGGGCTCGACATCGAAGAGATCAACTATGACAATTCGACTGGCGAGTTCGTGCACGAGCCGAATCCGCTTGTTGAAGCGAATCTTGAGATGGTTCGACGCGCGGTGATCGCAGGCAAGAAAGACTTCGGCGTCTGTTTCGACGGTGACGCTGATCGTTGCGTCGTGCTCGATGAGACTGGTGCGACTGTGGGATGCGACCTTCTGCTGGCCGCACTCGCGACCGATGCGCTCAAGAGTGCCCAGGGTGCGGCCGTTGTGTACGACTTACGTTCTTCGCGCAGTGTGCGAGAGGCAATCGTCGAAGCGGGCGGCGTGCCAGTCGAGAGCCGCGTGGGACATGTCTTCATGAAGGCCAAGCTTGCTGAAATGGGAGCGCCCATTGGCGGCGAACTCTCTGGCCACTTTTACTTCGCTGACATGTTCAATACCGATAGCGGCGTGCGCGCGTTTCTCGCTGTCGCGAGCCTCATCGCAAGGGCGGGGAAGCCGCTCTCGCAGATCATCAAGCCATTTCAGCGGTATGCGCAGTCGGGCGAGATCAACTTTGAAAACGAAGACAAACTTGGCGCACTTGCTGCGCTGCGCAAGGCCTTCCCCGCGGGCAAGTTCACCGAGCTCGATGGACTCAGTCTCGATGCGGGTTCGTGGTGGTGCAATGTGCGCCTGAGTAACACCGAGCCACTCCTGCGGCTGAATCTCGAAGCGAAGGATGCCGCGCTCGTCCACGCGCAGGTCGAAGCGCTCACGCCGCTGCTGGGCCGCCGCGCCGAAGGGCATTGAGGGGGGTGAGGGGAGCATCTGGCTGCTACGCTCTCGCGCCATGCAACAGAGTGAAACAGATACGGCGCGCGTAGTTGTGCAGTCAGTGGCCGATGGTCGAGTCGTTGTGACAGTTCCACACACGCAGTACGAACTCGAACTAGCGCTTGGACGCGCCGCCGCCGCCGAGTCACTTGTCGGCAAACACATCAACGGACTCATTCACGCTCGCGCGCTCAAGATGCACCACGCCGCAGGGGGCGGGGTCTTCATCGAACCAGTGCAGGGTCATCCGCGCAGTGTGCAGGGGCGCATCCTGGCAACGGACGTGGTCAACAACAAGGTGCTCGCGCACATCGTCGTGCCAATGTGGGTGCGCGTGCCTCAAGGCCAAGCAGCATCCGAATTCACCACTGGCGAACTCGTGAACTGCTATCTCGAGAGTGGAACCACGCTCACGCCGTGCTCGATCTGATCTCGTTGAGGCCTCGCGATCTCCGTTCCAATCCGCGATATGCGCTTGGCCGCGGTCCACATTCGTCCGCGGCGAGTTTGCAAGCCGAGCAAGTCTGCGCAGCGAGGCGCAGCATGTCTGAGCCGCGGGCAATGTGGACCGTGGCCTCCTCGCGTGCGTGTGACTTCGGCGCTGCGCTGCTTGGCGCTGCGCAGAAGCGCATTGCCTTGGGCGCTGCGCCGAGGTTCAAGGGGTCGGAGCGATCGCACTGAGCACGCGCTTGCGCGTCCCTGGACCGTCATACACAGCCACTTCGCCCGCGCCGATTCGGTCGACGCCGATGCGTACGAGTTGCGATCCTCCACCACTGCGCATGCTGAGGGCACCGCCGTCAGCGTCATTGGCGGCGCCGGCGACGATCACTGACTTTCCCTGCGCGTTTCCAAGATTCAAAATGCCACCCGTTGCCGACGAGCCGAGCCCCGCGACGCGTGTGCCCGCCTGCATGAACGCGATGATCGCGCCGTTGTCGGCCGTTGCCTCAAAGACGGCAGCCGGAGACTTGTTGTTGGCGAAGAGCGTGACTCGCGCGCCGATGTCCGTTCGCGCTTGCGCCGACAGTGCTTCTGAACCATCGGGCGCAAAGAGTGTCATCGTGCCGCCGCTCTCAGCAGATGTCGGTTCGAGCAGCGCCGCGCGCGATCCTGTGCGTGTCGCACATCCGATCGATCCGCCGTTGGCGAGAGCCATCACTTGAGCAGCGACTGTTCCATCGTCTTGCGACACGCGAACGATGCCACCTTCACCCTCGACCGCGCCGAGTGCGACGAGTTCCTTGCCGCCTGCATTGCGCACGCTCAGTCCGGATGCTGTGCCGGCAAGCGTTGCGGCGATGCGTGGTCGCCCCTCTGCATCGGCGATGGCGAGTGCGGGCCCAGAACCCTCAGCGCGAAGCACCGCCGATCCACTTCCGTCGGGCATCACCGCTTCGACGCGTCCCCCTTGCGCAGTCGCGTACATGCTGGCAACGCCGTGTCCTGCAGCATCCCACAGTGCGAGGTCGCCGCCGTCGGCATTGGATCCCAATCGCACCACATTTGTGCCTGAATTGCCCCAGATGTCGAGCTGGCCGCCAGTGGTACCGATGCCGGCAAGCAGCACGACCTTGTCATTCTGGTCGACCACTTCGAATCGGCGCGAGCGAATCACATCAGGCGTGCGCGCCGCTTGAGTCGCCGCGATCCCAGCGAGTGAGCAGATCGCAGCACCGCACACCATGGCGATGAACTTCCATGTCCGTGCTGAACGCTTCGCCTCTTGCAGCATCGCAACTTCAGATTCGAGTCGCTGCAGTCGCAGAGTGATGGTCGAAGTCTGATCCGTCTCGGTCGAGTCATTCGAGTGTGTCATGGGTGGTTCCTTCTGATCGTTAGGATACGACGATGGCGAAACAACGCACGGCGCGAGGGTCCACACGAGCTCGAAGTCCCGCTGCGCATTCATCGCTGGGTGTCGCGCTGATCGGCACGAAGTTCATGGGACGGGCACACTCGATCGCATGGGCGAATGCGAGCAAGTTCTTTGATCTCCCGCTGCAACTGCAACTCGCATGGGTCGCTGGCCGAGACGCCGCAGAGACCCACGAGTTCGGTCGCAAGTGGGGATGGCAGGGGTCGACGATCGACTGGCGCGAAGCCGTGACGAACCCCTCAGTGCATCTCGTCGATGTCGCAACCCCCAACGATCGGCACCGAGAGATGGCGCTCGCGGCACTCGACGCTGGGCGCCATGTCGCATGCGAAAAACCACTCGCGGGAACCCTCAGCGACGCGCGCGCGATGCGCGACGCCGCGCGCACAGCACGAAAGCGCAGCGTGAAGACCTTTGTCTGGTTCAACTACCGCCGTGCTCCCGCCGTTGCACTCGCCCACCAACTGGTCTCGCAGGGACGACTTGGACGACTCTTTCATGTGCGAGCTGC
>SYHM01000152.1 GCA_005799205.1 Planctomycetia bacterium
CAGCATCCGCTTCGTGCAGGCGATCGCGTGCCGGCCCCCACGCATCAGTCGCGCCACAAGTTCTGCCGTTGCTGTTTCGAGTTGGTCTTGGGCGACGCAGTGCGTCACAAGGCCGCGTTCGAGCGCCTCTTCGCCGCGCATTGTTCCTCCCGCGAGCAAGAGGGCGCGGGCGGGTCCTGCGCCGATCTTCTTGACGAGCCATGGCGCGACGACCGCAGGGCAGACTCCAAGGTCGACCTCTGGATATCCCAATCGAGCCTCGGGATGGGTGATCGCGAAGTCGCACACGACAACGAGCCCGCATCCTCCTCCAATCGCCGCTCCCTGCACTCGTGCAATCGTGGGAACGGGCAGTTGGCGCAGCGCCAGAAGTGACATCGAGAGTTGTTGCAGCATGCCTCCCATTCGGATGGCGTCATGCAGAACCGCTTTGAGGTCCATTCCTGCACAGAAAGACTTGCCGTCGCCGCTGATCACCACAGCACGTACATCGTCAGGAGTGCTTGTGATGCGCGCTGAAACTTGCGCGATCGTGCTCCCGAGCGCGTGAATGAGCTCGAAACTCAGCGCGTTGCGTGCCTCGGGTCTGCGTAGTGAAATCGTTGCGCACCCGTGTTCGACCGACAAATGCACGAGATCGTCCATGAGTGCAAGGCTACGCCACAGCGGCGGTGCTGAGTGCCAAACCCGGCAGACTCACGCTGGGTTCCGGCGTGAACGCCAGAAGTCCGAGAGCAATTGTCGTGAGTCGGCGAGCTCGCAGAGTGCAGCCGTCGCCTCTGTCGCCGCGTCCGCACGCGAGCCGAGTTGCCCTGTCGGCAGTGTGCCATCAAGTTCGTTGAGCCACAACTTGGTTGCGCGAAGTGCAACTGGCGACTTCGCACACGCGGCTTGTACGAGCGTGCTCACGAGCGCATCAAGCGCCAAGTGATCTGGCGCGAGATGCGCGACGAGTCCAATCGCCTTGGCACGCGCGGCGTCGATGATCTCGCCCGAGAGTGCGAGGGTGCGAGCGCGACCGCACCAGATCGTCGCAAGCAGCATCGGAAGGCTGACCGCCGGAGAGACTCCGATGCGGTGGACGGGATATCCAAAGGTCGCCTGCGTGCTCGCGCACACGATGTCGCATGCGGCAACGAGCGCGCATCCTCCAGCGAGGGCGGGTCCTTGCACTTCGGCGACCACGATCGCGGGAAGCACGCGAATCGCGCTGGCGAGCGCCCCAAGCCGGCGCACGAATTCGCCGAGGGTGTGCTCCGATCGAACGCACTCTTCGAGATCGAATCCTGAGCAGAACGCTGGCCCAGTTGCACGAAGTCGCACGATGACGATGGACCCACAAGTTGCAGCCTCGTGCGCACCGGCGAACGCGGACTCAAGCTGTTCAAAAAGCGCCGTCGACAGCGCATTTCTTCGCGCGGGATCATCAAGCGTGATCGTGTACACGCCCGCATGGCAGGTCGTTCGGATTCGAGCGGGCGAGGGTGAGGGCATGGATGAATTGTCGCCTAACGCGCCTTCGTACGCCAAGGTATTGTCACAAGCAATCCCATGCCCGCGCGCTCGCAACAAGTCTGGCTCGTTCGCCACGCAGAGACTGCGTGGAGTCGTGATGGCCGGCATACCGGGCGTTCAGACATTCCGCTCACCCCGCGTGGCGAGTCGATGGCAGATGGCTTGGCTGAGCGCATCGGACGCGAGTCATTTGCGCTGGTGCTTTCGAGCCCGCTCGCACGAGCGACAGAGACAGCGCGACGAGCAGGCGTGGGAGAGCAGATGCAGACTGATGCGAATCTGCTCGAGTGGGACTATGGATCGTATGAAGGGCTGACGAGCGCGCAAATCTGCGAGGCGAACCCTCAGTGGGACCTCTGGAGTGACGGGTGTCCGCAGGGTGAGCGCCTCGCCGATGTCGCAGCGCGCGCGCACGCGGTGATCGTGCGTTGTCTTGCAGCACAAGGAAACGTGCTGCTCTTTTCGCACGGCCACATGAGCCGCATGCTTGCAGCACTGTGGCTGCAACTTCCCGCGTCGCGAGGTCGAAGCTTTGCAAGCAAAGCAGGCTCGGTGAACATTCTCGGATCAGAGCATGGCAACCGCGTGCTCTGGCAGTGGGACAGTGTCGAAAGCATGGAAGGCCACTGATGAGCGAGCAACCACTCAGAGCGCACGAGCACAGCGATGCACGCGAGCAGCCTCAGCGCACACTCGTCAGCGATCCCCTTGTCGATACTCCCGAAGATGTGCGCGTTGAAACGCTCATCGAAGGGGATGCTCCGATCGCGGTGATCGCCGATGCTGTCGAGCAGCAGGAAGCGCCTGACGCTGCAGAGACACTCGAGACCCTTCCGCAAGACGAGGCATCGGATGTGCTGGGTGAGATGGAAATCGATGCAGCAGCAGATGCGCTCAGCCATATGGCGACGCCGCTCGCTGTCAGTGTGATCGAGGACCTCATTGAAGAAGATCCTGCGTACGCGGGTCGGGTGCTTGGCGAGATGGCGCCAGATGATGCAACCGACTTGTTGCAGGCCCTGCCAAAGCAAGATCGCGACCGGCTCTTGGCGTCAATGGCGACTGGCGCGGCGTTTCGGGTACGTGAGCTGCTTGTGTATCCGCGTGAGAGCGCGGGTGGAATCATGACGACCCAGTACCTCTCGGTGCGTGAACACGAGACGGTGGTTGAAGCGATCGAACACATTCGTCGAGGCGAACCGGTTGAGAGCGCACAACAGGCGTTTGTGACCGATCGCAAGGGACGGCTCAAGGGTGTCATCGGCCTGCGCAAGCTGCTGGTCTCGCGCGCCACTGACTGCATCGGCGAGATCTGTGAACGACGGGTGGACGCGGTCCAGCCAGAGATCGATCGCGAGTTGCTCGCTCGCGAGTTTGAACGGTACGACTACCTCGAACTCCCTGTTGTTGACAGGGATCAACGACTGCTTGGCATTGTGACGGTGGACGACGTGATCGACATCATCCGCGCCGAAGGCACCGAAGACGCACAGCGGATGGTGGGCGCCGGCAAGGAGGAAGGCGTTTACTCGAGCGTTGCGCAAAAGATGCGCGGGCGATTTCCGTGGCTCATCGTGAATCTGTTCACTAGCGCCGTTGCCGCATTGGTCGTGCTGCAGTTCGAGGGAATCATCACAGAGCTCACAGTGCTCGCGGCCCTGATGCCGCTGATCGCGAATCAGTCGGGGAACGCAGGGCAACAGTCGCTCGCGGTCACTCTGCGCGGGATCGTGCTCGATCACATTCGCCCGCAACGGTCGCTGAGCCACATTCGCCGCGAGTTGGCTGTGGGTGGGCTCAACGGTTTGCTCTGTGGAATCGTCGTCGGTGGAGTAGTCGCTCTCATCAACCTCGCGAGCGGGGGAGCCTGGCAGATTGGACTCGTAGTCGCTGCGAGCATGACGATCACTCTGATGATCGGATGTGGAACTGGCAGCGCGATGCCGCTCATTGTGCGCCGATTCGGATTCGACCCTGCGACTGCCTCGACGATCTTTCTGACGATGGTGACTGACGGCATGAGCTTCTTCATCTTTTTAGGGCTCGCGACGCTCTTCTCCTCATGGATCCGGTGATCGACGAGAGTCGACCTCGCTGGACGCTGCGACGCAGAGTTGTCGCAATGATCGGCGCACCACTGCTGCTCACCTTTTGTGCGGTGATCGCAGCGCAGTTTGGAACCCAGCGCGAACTGCTGATCGACGGGTTACGCCGCGAGACCCTTTCGGAGGTTCTTGCGGCAAGTCTGCGTGCTGATGGCGAGTTTCTCTGCGTGACGCAGGCTGTTGACTCGCGCGTTGCAGTGCTCGGTTGGATGAGCGATCAGCTGGTTCCACTCGATGCGCCCGAGTCGCGCGCGCGAATCATGCGTCTGTTGCGAGATGACCTCGACACCGATTCGTTCATCTTCGGTGCAGCGCTCGCATTCGCGCCTGGGACGCCAGCGACCGCGCCGGCTGGATACGCCCCGTATGTCTGCCGGACGCTGCGACCACGAGATGCCACAGGGGTGGATTCCGTGAGTGCTGCCTCTGCGCCACTGCGAGAATTCGACCTCGCAGCAAAGTACGACTACGCCATCGAGCCATGGTTTCGCGATGCGGCGAGTCACCCTGCAGGCTTCTGGACCGAACCGTACTTCGATGATGGCGGTGGCGACGCGCTGATGGTGACGTACTCGATGAGTGTTCCTTCGCGAATGGGATTACCTTCGGCAGTGGCAACAGCCGACGTGTCGCTGCGCGACATTCGCACATGGATTCGAGGACTCAAACAGAAGGGGTCCGACGCATTCGCAATCGTGTCGACGGGCAATCGGTTCATCTCGTTTCCGAAATCAGCTGCGTTCATGCAGGGAGTCGGCGATGTGGCCGTTGGATCGTTTGAGCACTCAGTCCTGACCGCTGCCGAAGCCTTTCGTCTCGGTGGTCCAGCGTTCGTGCGCACCGGCAACAGCAGCGAGTTCGCGTTCGACGGAACTCGGATGGTGTTTGTGACGATGCCAACAACAGGCTGGGTTTTTGTCGGGTTTTTCCCAGAGTCATCGGTTCTTCCAGCAGTGATTCACGCGCTCTTGCTGGGCCCTGGCATCGTGCTGCTGGGTGCTCTTGCGGCCTTGGTGATCGTGTGGTTTGGCGCCAATGCGATCGTGCAACCGCTGCGAGCGGTCACTGCCGCGCTTGCGCGACTGGCCACGGGAGACCTCTCGGCGCGGGCGCCAGCAACGGCGAGGAGTGATGAGATTGGCGTCCTGTCACGCTCGTTCAATCGCATGGGTGATGCGCTGCAGTCGGCAATTGCTGAGCGCGAGAACGCGACCCAAAAGCGGCTCGCTGTCGAGGCGCAGGTTGGTGCGGCGCGTGCGATCCAACGACTGCTGTTACCCGCGTGCAGCAGCGAGCAGCAAGATGAAAACCTGCGAACGACGACCGAGTTTCAGGGGCTCGCGCTCAGCGGGTACAGCGAGCCCGCAGGCGAGATCGCCGGCGACTTCTTTGACTGGTTTACACGCGGCGATGGCACTGTTGTGGTCATGATCGCCGATGTCTGCGGCAAGGGGATGGCCGCCGCGATGATGATGGCCGTCAGTCGAACGCTCGTGCGCACCGCCGCGATGGAAGCAAGCCAGCCGAGCGCCGCATTCGCAGCCATCAATCGCGACCTGCTTGCTCAGGCTCCCGCGACCAAGTTCACGACTGGAATCCTTCTTTATATAGATGGTGGTACGGGCGCGATTCAGTACGCAAACGCTGGGCATCCATTGCCGTTGCTGATTGCAGGCGATGGGGGGGTCCGCGAAGTCATGGATGCGACCGGCACGGTGCTCGGCATTCAGCCAGATGAAGTGTGGACGACTGGATCGCTGACGATGCAGCGCGGCGAGAGTCTTGTGCTCTTCACTGATGGCGTGACCGAGGCGATGGCGAAGGGCGGCGACCCGACGATGATGTTTGGGACGTCGCGCGCAATTGAAGCGGTGACCGCGGCGAGCCGCACGGCCGCGCGCACCCCGCACTGCGCGGCTGCCGTACTCGTGGCGGCGGTCGAAGCATTTCGCTGCGGAAACCGCAACGATGACCTGACAGTTGTTTCGATCGAGCGTGCATGAGTTCAAGCGCTCGATCATGCCGAGTGTGCGCCGCTGACACATGCACCCTCTTCAGAGAGATTGGGCGCCTGCGGTACTGGCGATGCGGAGCATGCGCGGCGACACTGCTCGACGAGGCGCAACTCCCGACGCGGAGCGACGAGCGAGTTCGGTACGAGTCGCACAAGAACGATGTGAACGATGCGAGGTACCGCACATTTCTCGCTCGACTCGCGACGCCGCTGCTTGAACGACTCGCACCGTTGCAGCACGGCCTTGACTTCGGCTGCGGCCCCGCACCAGCACTCGCGCTGATGCTGCGAGAGGCAGGCCACGAGATGGATACGTGGGATCCATTCTTTCACTCCGACGCTCTCGCGCTCGACCGCACCTACGACTTCATCACCTGCACCGAGACCGCGGAACACTTTCATCATCCGCGTGAAGAGTTCGATCGGCTTCACACGCTTCTTCGCCCCGGGGGAGTTCTTGCACTGATGACGACATTTCAGACCGATGATGCCCGATTCGATCAGTGGGAGTACCGCCGCGATCCAACGCACGTGACGTTTTACACAGAGCGCACCATGCGAGTCATTGCCGCCCAGCGGCAGTGGGCGTGCGAGATTCCTGCCCCAAATCTCGTCTTCATGCGTCGCACGGTGTGACCGACGATCCGCTCACGAATACGAGCTCATCCCGTCGCAGGTGCAGACGAGATTTCGGTCTCCGTATGGATTGTCGACTCGACCGACCGCGGGCCAGAACTTGAAATCCCGCAGCCACGGCGCTGGGAAGGCGGCCTGCTCGCGCGAGTAGCTGTGATTCCACGCATCACTGCTCACAGCAGCCGCTGTGTGTGGCGCGTGCTTCAGCGGATTGTCTGCACGATCCATCTCCCCCTCTTCGATCGCTCGAATCTCGGAGCGAATCGAAATGAGCGCGTCGCAGAAGCGGTCAAGTTCGCCTCTCGATTCAGACTCGGTCGGTTCAATCATCAGTGTTCCTGGGACTGGCCAGCTCATCGTCGGAGCGTGGAACCCGTAGTCCATCATTCGCTTGGCAACGTCATCAATCTTGATGCCGGCGCTCTTCTCAAACGGTCGGAAGTCAAGAATGAACTCGTGCGCGCATCGACCATTCGCATTTGTATAAACAATCTCATAGTGCCCCTGCAGGCGTGCAGCCATGTAGTTCGCGTTCAAGATCGCGACCTCGGTTGCGCGGCGCAGTCCCTTGGCTCCCATCATGGCGATGTACATCCACGAAATCAAAAGGATCGACGCGCTTCCATAGGGTGCGGCGGCAATCGGCCCAATCGCGTACCGACCAGCAGAGTCGGGACGCATCACAGGATGCCCTGGAAGAAAATCTTTCAAGTGTGCGGCAACGCCGATCGGTCCGACCCCAGGACCGCCGCCGCCATGTGGAATGCAAAACGTCTTATGCAGATTGAGGTGACAGACATCGGCGCCGATCGTGCCAGGGCTCGTCAATCCGACCTGCGCGTTCATGTTGGCGCCATCCATATAGACCTGCCCACCATGTTTGTGGATGATGGCGCACGCCTGCGTGATTGTCTCTTCAAAGACGCCGTGCGTTGACGGATAGGTGATCATGCAAGCGGCGAGATTCGCGCTGTGCAGTGTCGCCTTCGCCTCGAGATCGCGCAGGTCGATGTTGCCATCGGCATCGCACGCGACTGGCACGACAGTCATTCCAGCGACAACAGCAGATGCTGGATTCGTTCCGTGCGCCGACACTGGGATCAAGCAGATGGTGCGCGATCGATCGCCACGATGTTCGTGGTACGCGCGGATCACCAAGAGCCCTGCATACTCGCCTTGCGATCCAGCGTTGGGCTGCAAGCTCATTCCGGCGAAGCCAGTCAGTTCGCAGAGCCAATGCTCGAGCGTGCGGAAGACTTCGGCGAATCCCTGCCACTGTTCGCGCGGAGCAAAGGGATGGATCTGTCCGAACTGAGGCCAGGTGACGGGAATCATCTCACTCGTCGCGTTCAGCTTCATCGTGCACGAACCGAGGGTGATCATGGAATGCACGAGGCTCAGGTCCTTCGAAGCAAGCCGATTGATGTACCGCAGCATCTCGTGCTCGCTGTGGTAGCGATTGAAGACGTCTTGCTGCATAAACGGTGCTGTGCGCGAGAACACGGGTGGAATGCACGAAGTCGTCGCGATCGGTGCGGTGTGCGCAGGTGTCGCCGGGTGACCTGAGAAGAGTGCGAGCAAGTTCTCGACTTCACCGATCGTCGTTGTCTCATCGAGCGTGAGGCCAATGGTTCCGTCGCTGTACGCGCGCAGATTCATCGCGCGGGTCGCTGCTGCCGCGAGCAACTCACGTGATGCGAGGCCGCCACCAAGTTTCACGCGAAGTGTGTCAAAGAAGGCTCCCTTACCGCAGTCGTGTCCGAGTGCGGCAAGCCCACGTGCGAGTGTGAGGGTGAGTGTGTGCACTCGGCGCGCGATCGCTGTGAGGCCGTTTGGACCGTGATAGACGCCGTACATGCCAGCCATGACGGCGAGAAGCACCTGAGCAGTGCAAATGTTGCTCGTCGCGCGGTCGCGCTTGATGTGCTGCTCGCGTGTTTGAATGGCCATGCGCAGCGCGCGATTGCCATGCGCGTCGCGCGAGACGCCGATGATGCGCCCAGGCAGCTTGCGCGCATGTGACTCACTCGTTGCGACGAACGCGGCGTGCGGACCGCCGAATCCCATCGGTACACCGAAGCGCTGCGCGCTTCCGATGGCAATGTCTGCTCCCCACGACGCAGGTGAAGCAAGCAGCACCAGCGCGAGCGGATCGCACGCTGCCACCAGCAGCGCGCCGGCGGCATGCGACTTTTCGGCGAGCGCCTTGTAACACTCAATCCGGCCGTCTGTTGTTGGATATTGCACGAGCACGCCGCAGAATCCATCTGTTGGTTCGAACTTCGACGGAGTGCCTACCACGATGTCGATCCCGAGCCACTTCGCGCGCGTCTCGACGACTGCGATCGTTTGCGGGTGACAGTCCTCAGCAACGAAGAACTTTCGGCGACCCTCGCCAGCAATCGAGAGGCACATGTGCATCGCCTCTGCTGCGGCAGTCCCCTCATCGAGCAGCGAGGCCCCCGCGAGTGGAAGCCCCGTGAGCTCAGCGATCATGGTCTGAAAATTGAGCAGCGCTTCGAGTCGACCCTGCGCGACTTCGGCTTGGTAAGGGGTATAGGCCGTGTACCACGCTGGATTCTCGAGGATGTTCCTCAAGATGACTCCTGGGACGATGGTGTCGACATAGCCCATCCCGATGAACGAGCGATGGACTGTGTTGCGCGCCGCAAGCGCTCGAAGGGCGGCAAGCGTCTCATGTTCGCCGCGCTCAGCCAGCGCGCCCGCGTTGGTCGGATCGTCAAAGGCAAGTTCAGACTTCAGTCGAATCGACGGCGGAATCGTCGCCGAGATCAGCGTGTCGAGTGTCGAAAATCCGACGACATCGAGCATTGAGGCGATGTCATCGTTCGTCAATCCAATGTGCCGACGCACAAATGTGTCTGTGGGATCAACGGGTCGCTGCGCGAGCGATGAACTGAGGTTGGTACGCGAAGATTCAAGCATGGACATGGGTGAATGGAGTATAGGAAGGGGGGCGAACGGATCGAGGGACAACCTATAGTGCTCTCAATGCCGATCCTTGAATATCGATTGTTTCGCTGCGCGCCTCTGCTCGTTGCGACGCTGATGCTCGCGCCCATCACCTCGGCGCAAGACGCCACGCCAGAAGCGGCGCCCGCGCCCGGGTCGAAGATCATTGAAGGGCGTGTCAACCCGTACTCGTACAGCCCAACGAACACTGAGGGGCACACCGATGTCGACCTGCGCGGCATCTTTGAAGGGCTCGGTCCAGTCGCAACCGAGTGGTATCAGCATGTGCTGACCCTTTCGAATCCATTCTTTGAGGGGCGCGTGCCAGCATCGCGCGGAAGCGTGATCGCAGGCGAGTACATCGAGTTCTATTTCAAACAGGCTGGACTCGAACCCGCATTCCCAGTGCAGAGTTCCGACGCGTCGAAGAGCGATGGGTCAGTGATCGTTGCTGCGTCCGTTGAGGGAGCGATTGCCCCACCATCGTCGCCGTCGAGTCATCCCGACTGGACGAGTTGGCGTCAGCAGTTCGACCTCGCGGGAGCAGGGCCAAAGCTAGTGAGCGCGAGCGCATCATGGGC
>SYHM01000153.1 GCA_005799205.1 Planctomycetia bacterium
CTCGAGGTCGTTCGGAAGCTCGGCTATCGAAAGACGATGCAGTCTGAGCTCAATTTGGGTGGCAAGGCGCAGGACTGGGTCGAAAAACCAGATGCGGTCAGTGGGGTCAACAAGCCAGCCGCAGACTCAGAGTGACCCGCGAGTGACCTGCGGGCTGATGGCGGGGACGGCGGAGTAGACGCAAGGTGGTCCCCGGGAAAAATTGTTCGGATTCTCTACTTCTTGAACCAGTTGGCGTTGATCTCGATGTACTTGTGCCACTCAGCAGGAAGATCATCCTTTGGAAAGATCGCCTGCACAGGGCACTCGTCGACACACAAGCCACAATCGATACACGTCTCAGGATCGATGTACAGCTGCTCAACCTTTTGAAAGCCATCACCCTTCTTGGTTGGGTGAATGCAATCAACTGGACAAACCTCAACACATGATGCGTCCTTTGTCCCGATGCACGGTTCAGCAATGATGTGAGGCATAGGCGAAAAATACTAGCAAACAGCGGTAAAAATAGGCTTCGGCACCGATCCCAAAAGCACCGAAAGCCGGCACGAGGCCGGCTTTCGGTACAAACATTTTCTTCACTGCGACTTAGCGGCTCTTCTTAGCCTTCTTCGCAGCCTTCTTTGCAGCTTTCTTCTTTGCCATGGTGTGGCTTCCTTTAGTTACGCTGTTGCGTCGGAGAGAGTGCTCGCTAGCGTAACGAGGGCGGGCACTCAGGAACAATCAAAACTGTTATCGACTGTTCGTGATCGGGACTTGACACCATGATTCCACAATCACCCCCAAGTTGTCAAGTGGCTCCACTGCAAATTTGTCTCGTCGGCGCCTCAGGACGGATGGGGCAGCGCATCGAAGAAGTGTGTAAGCGACCATCTGAGAACGCCGTCATCGCGATTCGTCCGTCGCGCGATGGGTGTGACGAAGGCGCGCCTCAGCCATTCGATGTGATCATTGATTTCTCTTCGCGCGAAGGGACCAAGCGAGCCGCAGCGCTCGCTCTCACTGCCAAACGAGCGCTCCTGGTGGGTACAACAGGTCTCGACGAGGCCGCGCACGCGGTTCTTGCACGCATTTCACAAGAAGTCGCAGTGCTCATCGCTCCAAACACCTCAGTTGGCATTGCGGTGATGCGTGCGCTCGTGGCGGACGCTGCGTCGCTTCTGGGCCACGACTTCGCTGTCACGATTACCGAGGTTCACCACACCAAAAAACTCGACAAACCCTCTGGGACCGCCCTCGCACTCGCGAAAGCGCTTGGCAACGGTGGAGCGAAGCAGTTTGATCCTGAAGCGATTCAGTCAATTCGCCAAGGGGATGTTGTTGGCGATCATGACGTGGTGTTCTCAAGCCACGACGAGGTCATCACTCTTCGCCACCACGCCAAAAACAGGGACCTTTTTGCAATCGGAGCCATTCGGCTCGCTCGCTGGATCGCAATGCAACCCCCTGGCATGTATGGTCTCGATGACTGGTTCGACGAGTTTAGGAACACAGTGAATTGAAACCACACACACCAGAAGTCTTTTCGGTCGCAGGTGGATTGCAACTCGCTGTCGAGCCGATTCCAGGGGCGACAACAGCGGCCGTTGTCTGGCAGGTGCCAGTTGGGACTGCTGGTGACCCACTCGGGAGCGCTGGGTGTGGCGAGGCGGCGGTTCTGGCGGATGTGATATCGAGAGGTGCGGGCAACCTCACAAGCCGCCAGTTCAGTGACGCGCTCGACCGTCTTGGAGTGCAGCGGTCAACATCGAGTTCGACCTACTCAATCACGCTGACCGCCGTCTGTCTCGCCGAAGCCCTTGATGGTTTGCTTGAGCTGTTGTCTCAAGCGCTGCTTCAGCCGACGATCAATAGAGAATCGGTTGATGCGAGTCGCGATCTTGCGTTGCAGTCTCTCGCTTCGCTTCAAGATGACCCCCAACACTTCGCGAGCATCAAGATGGGAGAGATCGCCATCCCCGCACCCTTCAACAGGCACGGCTTCGGCACTGAGGATGGTCTCGCAGCACTGACCACTGACAGCCTCCGCGCATCGTGGGCTCGTCGCTGCAGACCAATTGGAAGCATCCTTGGCATTGCTGGCGCGGTTGACAGTGATCGGGTGCGTGCGTCACTTGAGAGGTTGCTTGCATCGTGGAGCGGCGCCTCGGTCGAACCACTCGAGAGTGCCCCTGCCATCGGCGGTTCGCTTCACGAATGCCAGCCGACCGCACAGTCGCACATCTGTCTCGCAATTCCAGCGCCGAGGCAGGCAGACCCTGCGAGCCTCGCGCACAGGCTTCTGGTGCGCGTGCTCGGCGGTGGGGGCATGTCGAATCGACTGTTCAGTGAGGTGCGTGAAAAACGTGGGCTTTGCTACTCAGTTGGGGCGAGTTACGCATGCGGCCGAGACCGTGGATTACTCTCGATTTACGCGGGAAGTACACCAGATCGCGCGGCTGAAACACTCTCGTGTGTTCGCTGCGAGCTTCTCAAGATGGCGAACGGCGTCTCGAGCGAGGAGTTCAAACGCGCGATCATCGGATTAAAGAGCAGCATCGTCATGGCTGGGGAGAGCACTTCAGCACGCGCAGCGGCTATCGCTGGAGACCTCTTTCGCATCGGCCGCGTTCGTTCGCTCAGAGAAGTTGTGCAGGAAGTTGAGGCGCTGACACTCGCGCAAGTCAATCAGCAGGCAGCAGCTGCCCTCACGCCATCTCGGGTCGAAAAGGCTGCGCTTGTTGTGGTGGGACCAGCGGCATTGTGAATGGCGTCAGCTCAGCGTGGGAGAACGCATCACACGCTCCGTATACTCGCAACATGCTCGAATGCCCTCCACTGAAGCCTGGAACGCGAGTGCGCGTCACCCAACAAGTGCCCGCGCCCGCAGGTGCCTGGACAACTACGGTCGAAGGAGTCGTACAGCGGTGGAGGCAGGCGGCAACAGGGTCTTGGTTCGCGCACAGCAAGGATGACCGACTCTGGCTCGATCGGCTCGAGGTTCGGCTCGACGACGGCGAACTCACACTACTCAATCTCGACCAATACTCGCGCGTCGACTCAATCTAGTTTGGTGTCGCAGATCGCTGTGGCGCGGCGGCAGGACGCCCTCGCGCATCTTTCGCGTCTGGGGCGTTTGGTGTCCCAGGGACTGGAGTCACAGTCGGCGATGCACGACGTGTGAACGGCGGAGTCTGCAGCGGCGCTGGAAGCGGAACATGCTTCCAGGGATGTGTGACGATGGTGACTGATTTTGTCGTTGAACCTCGGCGGATCGTGAGGGCGATCGACTCCCCAGGGGTCATCGCCGCAAGGCGCTGCCGTATGTCCCCTGGAGACGCGGGTGGTTTGCCATCAATCGCCGTCACGAGGTCGAAGTCTTCGATGCCCGCGTCATACCCAGGGCTGTGCTCAAGAACCGCCACAACGATCGCACACTTCGAGGCATCGAGGCCGAGGTGTTTCGTCAGCGCCGCTCCGACGCTCTCAAATCGAACTCCGATCATGACCGGAGGATGGTCTTTCGGTTGTGGAATCGCAATCGTTTGAAGGACGACACCTGTGCTACTGATGATTTCAATCGCCGCTTCGGTCCGCCGCAAGTGCTCTTTGGCAACGCGTTTTCCGTCGATTGAGACGCGAACCTCCTCTCCAACAAACTCAACATCAATGCGCGGAGTGGGAAGTGGTTGTGCGGGCGCAGGATCGGGCGCAGCGGTTGCGGCGGGTGGTGCATCGCTGGAAGCGACCACGCCATCACCCGAGGGCGCTTGCGAGTTCTGAACTGAAGCACATCCACCCACGACCGTTGAAACTGCAGCGATGGATGTGATGACGAACACGCGAGGGAGCATCCACAAAGGCTACCCGTACGATCGACGGGAATGCGATCCCGTGTGCTTGCTCTTGTTGCGCTCACAACCACGATGATTGGGGTTGGTTGTGCTGTACAGATACCAACCCATCTCGAAGGCGGAAGCGCATACCCCTATGGGCCGCGAGCGTTCACGATCCACCCGCTGAGCCGAATTGGTGGCTCGACTGACGAGACATTTTCAACGGTGTGGGTGTGCGTCGAGTTCGTCGACATCGACCAGCAGACCGCGCGTGCCACAGGCACACTCTTTGCACGAATCAGCGCTCCGGGTCACCCAGAACTCGAGCAGTCATTCGATCTCAACAATCTCGCGATGAATAACGATCTATGGGATCGCCCCACGCGCATGTATCAACTTCGCTTCAAGATCGATCCACCACTCGCGAGCGAACCGCGGCCCAGTGTTGGGGTCGAAGTGCGATGGAGCCCAGTCAACGGGGGGCAGGTTGTTGAGCGGGGAGTTGTGCGGGCACCGCATACTTCTGCTCATACTTCCCCTTGAGATCAGTCTGGTGGCTGCGCAGGTCGATCGCGCGCCCGTCGATCCACGCGTGCACAACGTGCGTTGTGACTTCAAGCGGATCACCATCGTGAACGAGCAGTGTTCCACTGCGACCAGTCGCAATCGTTCCATACAGCGCATCAACTCCCGCGAGGTGAGCGGGAACGCGGCTGATGGCTGCGATTGCTTCCTCTCGTGGCAATCCAAATGCAACCGCGGTTGCCGCATGGTGAACAAGGTTGCGGTCGTTGGAGGGCTCATCGCCGGTTGCGATGGCAACCTCGATGCCCTTCGATGCCAACCGCGCTGGAAGTGTGTAGGCACTGTCGTACTCGTCGTGGGCAAACCGAGGAAGGCGCAACACTCCCTGGACCACAACAGGCACCTTGTGCGTGACGAGCAGGTCGGCCACGGCTGGCGCGCCGTCTCCGCCGACGATGATGGGTCTCATGCCGCGCGTCGTCGCCCACAGGATCGCCGACTCGATCTGGCCAGCGCTCGCGGCCTCAATGAGCAGAGGTTTGGTTCCGTCGAGCACATCACCGAGTCGCTCGAAGCGTAGGTCACGCGGGAGCGTCGGGTCGGCCGCGATCGCCCGCGCATACGACTTCGCCGCATCGAAGAAGTCGTCAATCGCTCGCAGGGCCGATCGCCGCGCTTTCTCTTGTTCGTCGGCGCTCTTGGAGGTGAACCAGCGAGGCGCTGGCTCGGTTGCAGGCCAGCGAAGGACGGTGCCAACATCCTTCACGACCGCGAGTTCGTCGTTGGTCCATCCATCGAGCCGCATCAAGCTCGCTTCACCGCTGACCGTTCCACCTTGGGGCATGACGAGTGCCATGAGCACTCCTCCCATTCGCGCGACGGGCAAAAGATTGCTGTCGGGGTTCACCGCAAGCCAGGAAGCAACTTCCGGATGAAACGCACCGAACTCTGCGCGGTCATCTGTTGCGCGTACTTGCAAGGTTTCAACGAGTCCAAGGGTCGTTGATGGAGAGATGAACCCTGGCGTGACATGCATGCCAGAGGCATCGATTCGGAGAACGTCAGCCGACGGCACCTCTCCATGCGCCCCGACTGGGGTGCCGGTTCCCATCGCGACGATCTTGCCCTGCTCGATGATGACAAACCCATCACGCAGCGGCTCAGCGGCGGCAATAGCGGTGTGGATTACCGCATGTTCGATGACGATCGTGCGCGTCTGAGCAGGAGCAGGAACCAGCGCGCTCTGGGCGATCGTTGAAGTGATGAGTGCTGTGAGCGCGAGCGTCATGGTGCCACCTCGTCGCAACCACAGACGCCCGCACGACTCAACGACCGAACATCGAGCCCGCGCCTCCACAGGTCAAGAAGGTCGTCGTCGCGCTGACTCATCATGCGCGCGCGGAGTCGTGAAGGAGCCACTGGCTTCTCTTCGGCGACAGGATTCGTGTTCTCGATTGGCTTCCCGAGTTGCAGCGCCGCGACAATCAGGTCTTGCCGAAGTGACTCGCGACCAGCACGCGCCGCAAGGTCTTCCAGGCGGTCAAAGCGCTTCGTGCCCTCAACCCAAGTCTGCTCGCACAGACTCATCGGACTCAGTGGATCACCCGACCACACGACAATGTCCGCGTCCTTGCCAACCTCGATACTTCCTGTTCGATCACCAATGCCAAGCTGTTTCGCTGGATTGATCGTCACAAACTCAAGTGCACGTGCGGGCGCGAGGTTTCCGTACTTCACCGCCTTTGCAGCCTCGGTGTTGAGGTGCCGCGCAAGCTCTCCAGAATCGGAGTTGAACGACATCAAGACCCCCTGACTTTGCATCATCGCACCAGCCCACGGAATCGCATCCATCACCTCCATTTTGTAGGCCCACCAATCGCTGAAACACGAGCCGCCTGCACCATGCCGCGCGATGGCATCAGCGACCTTGTACCCCTCGAGAATGTGCTGAAACGTGCCGATCGTGAATCCGAACTCATCCGCGAGGCGAATCAACATCAGAATCTCATCCTGCCGATATGAGTGGCAGTGAATGATGCGTGTCCCATCGAGAATCTCGGCGAGCGCCTGCAATTCAAGATCGACCTGTGGAGCACAACCACCAGCGCGTGATCCGGTCGCGGCTGCCTTATGCGCAGCGCTGTATTCGCGTGCCGCACGAAAGCGGTCACGCATGAATGCCTCGACTCCCATGCGTGTTTGCGGATAACGACCAGTTGGACGAACCACATTCTCTCCGAGCGCGAACTTGATTCCAGGACGCGCTCCAACCGCAGGCCATTCCGCAAGGGGAGATCCCCACTTCAGTTTGACGACGCTGTTCTGTCCCCCGATCGGATTCGCGCTTCCATGAAGCTGGTTTGCGCAGGTGAGTCCGCCTGCGAGTTCGCGGTACCAACCAACATCGTCAGGATCGATCACGTCGTTGATGCGAACTTCAGCAGTGCATGCTTGAGTCCACTCATTCACGCCGCCATCGATCCCAGTGTGGCTGTGACAGTCGATCAGACCAGGAGTGAGATGCCGTCCCGCACAATCAACCACGCGCGCATCAACCGGCGCCACGATGTTGGCGCCAATCTGCTCGATGACGCCATCTCGAATGAGGACATCCGTGTGCGTTCGAATGCCCTGCGGGGTACTCGTCCAAACAGTCGCATCTCGAAAGAGGACTCGTTCTCGCGCTGGGATAGCCGTGAGCCCGAAGTCGCCAACAGGTTGCGTCAACACGACTGATGGGCGGCTTCGCATGCGAGGTAGCGGGTTCACGGGCTTGCTCGACTCCTCGGCGATTGGCGCCGCGTCTGCCGAGAACACGGTGTTGCTTCCATCTGGAGCAACCGCGTCGATCTGGATGGCGCCTTGGTCGACGCGCATTGTGCATCGAATGGGTCCCACAAGGCCAAGCGCCGACCCATCCACTTGAAATCCGCCCCGAAGTGATTCGAGTGATACGGATTCCGCCGCAATGGATCGTGACGAACCATCTGGGTTCATCAGTTCGAATTCGATCTTGTTGTGCTTCGGATCAACCGCCATGACACAGTGCACTTGGTCGGCGCGGTCGACTGCGAATCTGCCAGCCATACGAAACTCGCTCTCAATGGCCGGGGTGCCCGCAGGCGCCGCGTCGTATGCACGGCCAGCGATCCACACCTCAGTGATGCGCGAGTCTTTGGCGTAGAGCGGCCCATCCGAAACCGTCAGGTTCGCCATCTTGCCGACGGCGATTGTTCCAAGGATGTCGGTTCGACCGAGCAACGCAGCGGGCGATGTCGTCAGTGACGCAAGCAATTGCGTTTCAGTGAGTCCCGCTTCGATCGCCTCAACGACGCGCGCGGGAAAGTCAGCGCGGCGGTCGAGGCGTGCTGTTGTCAGCGACGCTGCGGCGCCCGCTGCGAGCAGTCGACTCAGATTGGATGGCGCAGCAGCCCAGGTCACGAGATCGCGCAGTGACACGCTCTCAGCAAGTCGCGCGGTCGTGAGCAGGGGCGCTGTCGGGTAGTCGAGTGGAACAATCAACGGCACGCGCATCGCAACGACTTCGTTGAGGTGCCGAAACTCAGTACCGCTTGCCAGTATCGATGCGTTCAACCCGAACTCGCGCGCCAAGACACCACTCCGAAGCGCGTCGAGATCGGTTGATGCATCAAAGACAATCCGTTCACGACCAGCACTCGCTTCTCGCAGTGCGTCGAGGGCAGGGGCGGCACTCGGCGGATCGTTTCCAAGTGGCTGCACAGACCACGACGCGACCGAGTTCGCTCGCCAACGTGCATCGTTCACCGTCTGACGTATGAGGGCGACCGCACCCATGATCGAGTTTGGATAGGCAGGCATCCGCTCGTCGTCGTCTCTTCGAAAGGTGCCGCGAGGTGAGCGGCCAAAACCAACAAACTGACCAGCACTTCCCGGAAGCCGCTGAATTCCGCGCGGTGCATCGCCGAGCAGTTCGATCGATCCACGGCCGCGAAAGATGCCGGAATCTGGGTAGGCAGCAGCGACTGCGAACCCGAGTTGCCGCAACTCGCCCCGAAGTCCACTTGCGATCGGAGCGAGCTCAGATGTCGACAGTTGAGGAGTCACAAATGCGTTCCAATGCGCGCCCGCCTGTGTCGAAGCGCGCTGTGCGTGCGTCGCAGAGTCAACGAGCAGTGCAGGCTCGATGAAGCCAGCCATCACACGCTTGCCACGTCGATCGTGAAGTGTGGCGCCACTCGGAACAGCAACCTGCGCGGTCGGTCCAACCGCTGCGATCCATCCATCCCGCATCAAGATCGTTGCATCGTCGATCTGCACCCCAGGCGAAGTGAAGACTGTCGCGTGTTGGATGGCATCCCATCGAACATCAGCAGGGACTGGCCCATTGACCGGAGGCGTTTGGGGGAGAGCTGAGGCAGTCGAGACGAGGACCGCGATCAGCGAAAGCAGTGTCCGAAATACTGGAGCATTCACCCGACTAGTGTAGAAACGCTGAGCTCACTCTCAGCAGACGAACCTCAGCTTGACTGTTGGCGAAGTTCATCAACCATTCGATCGATCGCCGCAGACAGGCGTTCCTCAGTGTCGAAAGTTCCATCAGCGATCATGCGCTTGATTCGGGCGATGCGATCGGCTCGCACTTCAGGGAGTGAGCGCAAGTGCGAAAGATGTCGTGCATGTTCGTCGCTGTGATCGTCACCACCGTTGACGCGTGTGCGGACATTCGAGCAGGCGTCGACTGTGACTGGGATCGAGATATTCGTAGCTTCCAACATTGATGCAACTCCTAGAACCGCTGCTTCAGATCCATCTTCAGCACAGGTCCGACGTCGATTTGTGACATCCTTGTATTGAGTCCACACGCGAACTCAAGGTACTTATCGTCGGATTGAATCCCAACTCTTCAACTATTCAAATCGGGTTACGCACGCGAGTTATGATCCTCTTCATGTTCGGATCGCCTCTCATGCGGGTTGCATCAATCGCCTTCGCGACCGCAGTGGTGGCTTCAGCAAGCTGCTCGCCTGAACCCCAGAATTCAAAGAAAAACAACCTTTCGAAAGTCGCCAGTGATCCTGACGCCCTTTTCGCCGACGAATCAATTACAGACGTTGCCGCCGATGGGGCGGCCGGAGCACCACCGACGAAGCAACTTGGCGCGGTGACCAAGAAGAAGTCACCAACCTGGACGGTCCCAGGGGCCCCGCAAACCGCCCCCCAAGCGCCCCCGCCCGTGGAGGCCGAGCCGAGCGAACACTCGGCGCGCAAAGGTCCCGCCCCCCAGCCCGACACGAACCAGCCCTCTTCGGATGCCGGTCGCTGGAGCATCGTGCTCTTGAGTTTCACCGGTGAAGATCACGCACAGCTCGCGCACGCAGCGTGCGTGAACATTCGAGGACGTTATCCATCGCTCGCCAAAGCATTCACGCGCGAGCGATCGAGTGGATCGGTCGTCGTCGTCGGTCATTTCAGCGGACCGGGCGATCGTGCAGTGAAGCCACTCCTCGACCAAGTGCATGCGATGGTTGACGGTGCAACGCGTCCATTCGCACGAGCGATGCTCACGCGCCTTGAAACTTCAAAGGAAAGTGCGATGGGAGCCTTTGACCTGCGCCGAGCTCGGCAAGCGAACCCAACAGCGAGGTCGCTGTATTCGGTTGAAGTCGCGGTCTGGAGCGATTTTGGATCGAACGAGATTTCGCTTGAAACGATTCGCACGAATGCGGAGGCACACGCCAAGCGGCTTCGCGCCCAGGGATTGATCGCGTTCTTTCATCACGACGATGACCGACGCATGAGCATCGTGACGATCGGGCTCTTTGGTCCAGACGCGTACAACGCGCAGACGATGCTCTACTCGAGTGAAGTCGAGGCGATCAAGAAGAAGTTTCCAAAACTGCTCGTCAACGGGGAAGAGCTTCGACGGCCAATCCGATCGGGATCCCAAGAGACGGTGGCGGATACGAGTTTTCTGATCGAGGTTCCGCGTTGAAACCAGCAACCCGCACGAGACCATCGAAGGCACCCCGCGCACCGCGACCCGATACGCAGACCCAGGACCCAGGCGATGCGTATGTCGCCGCTCTTGCACGGGCAGCGCTCGATGACGAGTTGCTTGGGCAAGAGCGGGCGCTCGACACACTTTCGAAGGCGCTTGGGTCGGGCCACTTTCCACATGCGTGGGTTTTTTACGGTCCATCGGGGATCGGCAAGTGCACGACCGCGATGCGAGTGGCAGCGTTGCTCGTCGATCCACTCACGGTCGATGCTGGGCGGATCGCGTGTGCTCCCACGCGCGACTCACACAGCGCGCGACTGTTGCGTGCCGGAACCCACCCAGACGTTCGTGTGATCCGCGCAGAACTCGCCTCATCGAGCGCTGACCGCGAACTACGCGAGCGCAAGCAGTTGAATATTCCAGTCGGCCTCCTGCGCGAGCACATGATCGGTGGAGTCGATAGTGGGGGAGGCCGACTTGAGGCGCCAATCGCTCGATCCAGCGCGCTCGGTGCTGGCAAAGTGTTCATTATTGATGGCGCCGACCGACTTGAAGCGGATGGTCAGAATGTTCTTCTCAAGACCCTCGAGGAGCCACCAGCAGGCACCACGATCATTCTGGTCACCCGAAGTGTTGATCGCCTCCTTCCGACGATCCGCAGCCGTTGTCAGTCTGTCGGATTTGCGCCGCTCAGCGCACCACTCATGTCGCGCTGGCTTGACACGAAACTCGGAGAGGTCACAGGCACATCGCGTGCGTTCGTCGAACTCTTTGCGGCGGGATCTCCCGGCGCTGCGGTGACCGCCGTCGAGTTAGGTCTGCAGTCGTGGTACGAAGAACTCGTGCCCATGATCGATCGATTCGCGCGCGGCGAGTGCCCCCTCGAGCTGGCCGATCGGATGAATGACATCGCGTCGGATATCGCCGAGGCCGCCATCAAGCGAAACGAAAATGCGAGTAAAGAGGCCGCCAACCGAGACGCAGTTGGAGTGCTTCTCGCAGTGATCGGTCGTGAAGTGGAAAGAAGACTTCATGCAAGCGCACAGAATCACAGGGCACTCGCTTACTGGGCCCAGGTTCCTGGGGTGATCGCAGCCGCCGAACGCAACCTCAGCGCGAATGTCAATCAGAAGCTCGCGCTTGCAGAGTTCGTCGCCCAGTGGTCAATGCTCACAGGTCAAACGCTGTGACTGAGGCACTCGAGATTGAGCGAGTTTGGTTGTTGCGTGGATTACCGATCCTTCCGGCGGGTTTCACGACATGGCAAATCGATCAGGGGTATCTCACCGCAATCGATGGTTCTCCAGAGGGTCGTGTGCGCAGGACAACTCTTGCAGACGGTTCACGC
>SYHM01000154.1 GCA_005799205.1 Planctomycetia bacterium
ACTCAATGTCATCGTCGAGAATCACGGTGGGATCTCGTGTAGCGGTGCGTGGGTCGCTGGATTGGTTCGCGCGGTCGGCGCGCCGAATTGTGGAACGCTGCCCGATTTCGGGAACTTCAGGTGCGACGATGGGTCAATGGGCGATCGGTACGAGGGGGTCGCCGCGATGATGCCCTACGCACGAGCTGTGAGCGCGAAGAGTTATGAGTTCGATGCCGCAGGGTTTGAGACGGCGACCGATTATCCACGGATGATGGCCATCGTCACAGGTGCCCGATACCGTGGATGGATTGGCGCGGAGTACGAAGGAAAGGTGCTCGATGAGATCGCGGGGACGAACGCAACGCGCGACCTGCTCATCAGGTGCGGGTGCGTGGTGTAACGCGGCGCGCTCGGATATACCACTGGGCTTCTATGACATCGAACGCGACGACACATTTCACTTCGGCTCCACGCACAGGTCAGCAGCGGGACGCCGCAATCTTGGTCACTGGTGCCGGAGGCGAGATGGGGCATGGGCTGCTTTCGGCACTCTCGCGTGCGCGAGAGCGAAGAGAGTTGATCCTCGCGCTCGATGTGCGCGAGTTGGCTCCTGAGATTCGAGCCCACTGCGATCACGCGTTTGTGGGTGATATCTGCGATCACGCGCTGCTCGAGCGTTTGCTCGCGATGTATGAGATCACAGCGATCTATCACCTCGCAGCGCTGCTTTCAACGCGTGGCGAATTCGCGCCAGAAACTGCCCACCAAGTGAATGTGGGAGGAACACTCAACCTCTTGCATCTCGCGGCCGAGCAGGCGCGCTCGCACGGAAGTACGGTGAAGTTTTTCTTCCCAAGTTCGATCGCGGTCTATGGAATGCCGGATCTCGCAACCAAGCGATCGGCAGGACTTGTGCGCGAGGAGCAGTACTGCGATCCTCACACGATGTACGGTTGCAACAAGCTTGCAGGCGAACATCTCGGGCGCTACTACGCTCATCACTATCGCAAGCTGTCGAAAGACCGCCTCGCGCATCCGATTGACTTTCGTTCGATTCGATTCCCTGGCATTATCTCAGCAGAGACGATGCCGTCTGGTGGAACGAGCGACTATGGACCTGAAATGATTCATGCCGCAGCGGCAGGAAAGGAGTACTGCTGCTTCGTGAGGCCCGACACTCGGATTCCATTCATGACGATGCCTGAGGCGATCGAGTCAACGGTGCGACTGATGAGCGCGCCCGCAGAGTCGCTTCGGCGCACGGTCTACAATGTGTCGAGTTTTTCTCCCAGTGCCGCAGATTTCGCGCGGCTCGTGGGGGAAGCGTTTCCGAACTCAGTGATTTCCTTCGAACCGGATGCAGGGCGACAGTCGATCGTCGACTCGTGGCCAGAGTCGTGCGATGACTCCCCCGCGAGAACACAATGGGGGTGGAAAGAATCGCACACGCTTGAGTCGGCGTTCAGCCGGTATCTGCTGCCCCGCATTGCGGGGCGCTATCGCTCGGTGGCGTCCGAGGGCACTGGGGAGTCCAGTAGCACTGGAGCTCGCCCTATGCTTGCGAAATGACCACGATCGTCGCACCGACATTCCCATCCCGGACCCGTCAGATTCTTGATTCGCTGCAACAAAGTGGGCAGCTGAAGCAATTGCAGATGATTGAGGGACCGATGGATGCCACTGTGCGCGTCCGCGGGCGGGGAGAAGTCGTCTGCCTCTGCTCGAACAATTACCTGGGACTTGCGAACCATCCTGAAGTTGTGGAAGCGGCGCACGAGGGACTGCGCAGATACGGGGCAGGGACCGCGAGCGTGCGGTTCATCTGTGGAACATTTGAGTGCCACGAAAGACTCGAGGCTCGAATCGCAGAGTTCTATGGCGTTGAAGCGGCGTACACCTTCACGAGCTGTTGGAATGCGAACGAGGCGATCTTTCCGACGCTCTGTGAACCTGGCGACCTCATCATTTCAGACGAGTTCAATCACGCATCCATCATCGATGGAATTCGCCTTGCCGTCTCGATCAAGAAGGGGTTGTTGCGTGGGGTCTATCGGCACAACGATCTTGCATCGCTGCGCGAGAAACTCGTGCAAGCGCGCGCCAATCCTGATGTGACGGGCACAATCTGGGTTGTGACAGACGGCGTGTTTTCGATGGAGGGTGACATCGCCGATCTTCGAGGCATTCGCGTCCTCTGCGACGAGTTTGGAGCGCTGCTCGTGGTTGATGACTCACATGGAACTGGGGTCATGGGAGCGACTGGCCGCGGGACGCATGAGCACGCTGGGATGCCTGCGGCGCAGGTCGACTACTTCACCGGCACCCTCGGCAAGGCGCTCGGTGGTGCGGCAGGTGGATACATCGCCGGATCGCGCAGTGCGATCGATCTTCTCGTGCAACGCGGACGTCCGACGCTCTTTTCAAACGCACTTCCATGTACGGTCGCTTGCAGCGCCGACAAAGCAATCGAGATCCTCATGCGCGAGCCCGAGCGCGTTGAGAAGTTGCGATCCAATGTGGCGTACGCCCGCGCAGCGATCGAATCAAGCGGCTTCTCAGTCCTCAAGAGTCCTACCGCGATCTGCCCGATCATCGTGCACGACACGGCGAAGGCCATCGCAATGAGCAGGCAGTTGCTTGACGCGGGAGTTTTCGTGATTGGGTTTGGGTATCCGGTCGTGCCAGAAGGGCACGCGCGACTTCGCGTGCAGATTTCTGCAGCGCACGAGACGCATCACCTCGACCGGCTGACTGCTGCTCTCAAGACGCTTGCGCGGTGAGTGTCGAGGGGCGCAGAGGTCGTGGCGCAGGGGTAGTCTCACGGAGTGATCGTTCGCCGCGTTAACGAATCCATAATCTCACAGTGCGCGTACTTCATTGCGTGCCCGCGGACTCGGCATGCGATCCTCATCGATCCGGTCCGTGATCCGGGGAGATATGAGGCGATTGGGCGAGAACTTGGAATCACGCT
>SYHM01000024.1 GCA_005799205.1 Planctomycetia bacterium
ATCAGCAGCCTGACCTTCGTTGAACAACAAGGCGGAAACTTCCCCGCGTTCTTCGCGAAGGAGAACCCGCTCGTTCAGTTTCAACTTGCCCACGCTGCGTCGTTTCAGATCACTGTCGAGACTGGACCTCCCTGCGCTCCAGCTGACATTGACTGCGACGGCACCGTCGATGGGGTTGATCTCTCGTATGTCCTTTCAGACTGGGGGGGAACCGGTCAAGGGGATATCAACAACGATGGGATCACAGACGGAATCGACCTCGCCACTCTCTTGAGCGGCTGGGGTCAATAAAAACTTCTTACGCGGATTCGCAGAGCGCATCGACGAACGTTCGTCGAACGCCGCTGATTCGGGAAGTCACATCGCCAAGGGTTTGTTCGATGTGTTGTTCGGTTGTCTCGAGAATCTCGGCAATCTCTTGAACCGGCAGCCGGTCGAGAAACCGAAGTTCGAGAACCAGCCGTTCAGAACTGGTCAAACTTCTTCGAAGAATTGTGACAAGAGGAGTCGAGTGCTCGAGCATGTGCGTGTTCCTTGCAACATTGCGCTCTCGGTCGCCAAGTTGGCGATCCGTCGCCACTACGTCGACGAGGGTACCACCAATTCTGGCGCTGTCCACAGAAGGTGACCAATCTTTCGACACCACCGTGTCGGCGAAGGCGACTGCAAGCTGTGGGTCAAACTGCGTTCCAGCGCACCTGAGAATCTCATGCACCCCCTCACGGGTCGATCGCGCGGGCGAATAGGGGCGTTCGCTGCAGATTGCGTCGAAGCTGTCGACGATGGCAATGATTCTCGAGGCAATCGGGATATCGCTTCCACCAAGCCGCGATGGGTACCCATGTCCATCCCACCGCTCGTGGTGACAGAGAACTCCGTGGCGCGCGAATGTAAGTTCTGGAAAGGCACGCAGTAGCCGATCGCCGACATGCGGGTGCCGCCTGACAATCTCGCGCTCGGCGTCAGTGAGTCGAGAGGGTTTCTGCAAGATTTCATCGGGAATCGCGATCTTTCCGAGGTCGTGGATTCGCGCCGTCTGGGCAATCGACTCGACCTGGCCCGAGTCGAGTCCGATTGCCTGCGCGAGCGAGGTTGCCAGCGATGCGACCCGAGCGCAGTGTCCGGTCGAATCAGATTCCTTCGCCTCAATCAGGCTAGAGAGGAACGCAATTGCTGGCGGTTCTTTCATTGCGATGGTGCTTTCGACCCCTTCAACGGGTGACTTCAGCCGATTTCGAGTTTTTTCTCGGCGCGCCGTTAGACTTTCCCCCCCAGCGATGAAGATTTACCCCTTTGCGGCCATTCGATCGCCCGCGCACAGGGTTTCCGAGGTGTCGTGCCCCCCCTACGACGTGGTCGATCGGTCCCAGGCTGCCGAACTCGCGACCGCCAAACCCAACAGTTTCATGCGCGTCGTGCGTGCTGAGGTTGATTGCGACCCCGCTAGCGATGCGCACTCTCCACAGGTGCACGCCCGCGCGCGGCGCAACTTTCTCGACCTGATCGCGCGTGGGTATCTCGTGCGGGATCCCGAACCAGGGATGTACGTCTACCGACAGTCCACAGGAGGCAGACGGCAGGCGGGACTCGTCTGCTGCGTTGGCGTCGACGAGTACCGATCGGGGTCGATCCGCAAGCACGAGCTCACGCGTCCCGACAAAGAAGGCGACCGAGTCAGCCATATGCGCGCAGTTGGAGCACACACCGAGTCTGTCCTGCTCGCGGCGCCAGAGCAACCAGAGTTGGTTCGCCTTCTCGCGCGCGACATGAATGATCGCCCGCTCGTTCACTTCGCCGCGAAAGATGGCGTCACGCACACGCTCTGGCGGGTGCACGAGATCGCGCCCTACATCGAGCTCTTCGGCAGCGTCGAGATGCTCTTCATCGCCGACGGTCACCATCGCTGCGCCGCGGCAGCACGACTGGCCGATGACGGCGGCGCGACCGACTCAACCGCGCGATCTGCCGACGCACGCTGCTTTCCAGCAACAATCTTTCCCGCCGAAGAGCTTCACATCTTGCCCTATCACCGACTCGTGCGGTTCGCTGCTGGCCAGTCGAGTGCGCAGGTCGCTCGGCATCTTCGCGCCCTCGGCACGCTTGACCAGACCGCGCATGAGTGCGTCGACGCACCGACACGCGCGGGAGAGGTTGGAGTCTTCATGGATGGAGCTTGGTGGCAGTTTCACCTTCCAGCGTCATCGTGTGCGGGACCACTTGAAGGGCTGGATGTCGTGCGACTTTCGAACTGCGTGCTTGGCCCGATCCTTGGAATCACTGACGAACGCATTGACCAGCGAATCTCATTTGCTGGCGGCTGCTCACGCGACCAACTCGCTCAGATCGTCTTGCGAGGAGAAGCAGACATCGCGTTCGCGATGCATCCAACGTCCATGGATCAACTGCTGCAAGTCGCGCGCGCGAATCTAATCATGCCTCCGAAGTCGACATGGTTTGATCCGAAACTTCGCAGCGGACTCTTTGCTCACGCATTCGAGAGCGCCCTCACCGACGAGTTAGCATCAACGCCATGAACGACCCAGACCTCTCGGCACTGGCAACTCCACTCGCCCTCGCGTCGCGCGTGCTTGTGGTCGACCAATTCGGCGGGCACGGGATGGATGGACTTCGCGCCATCGGTTGTGACGCGATTCACAACCAACTGCTCACCTCGCAGACTCTTGAATTGGCAGTTCGCGATGTCAATCCCGACATTCTTGTCGTAAGGTCGATGCGTGTCACTGAGGCCGTGCTGAATGCGAGCGAGCGCCTCGGGCTGGTCGTGTGCACGGGATCGTCGGTCGCCAGTATCGATGTCGAAGCAGCGAGTCGAAGCGGTATCTTGGTCGCACATTGCCCAGGGAGAAGTGCCGCAGCCGTTGCTGAACTCGCGTGGGCGCTCATTCTTGGCTGCGACCGGCGTCTGCCCGACCATGTTTCGGCTGTGCGCTCGGGGGATCGAGGCGAGTCGAGCAGCGGCCATCACGCAGAGTCCGCTGGACTTGCCGGCCGAACCCTTGGCATCGTCGGGCTCGGTCAGGTCGGACA
>SYHM01000025.1 GCA_005799205.1 Planctomycetia bacterium
CCGCCGCGCAGATTGTGCCCTTTGTAGGTGCAGTCAAAGAACTCGCCAGACATCTGGATGCCCTGAAGCACCATCGTTGCGAAGAGGAAGCCGCCAAGCAAGAGCTTCCAATGGCGGTGGAGTGGCCACAGGAGAGGAATCCAGGCGAGATACTTGAGATTCCAGAGTCGATCAACGCCAGTGACGGGGTCGGGAGACCACGCAATCGACAGGGCCGTCCACGCAAGCCATAGCACGAGGAGTTTGACCCACAGGAACTGCAGCATTCTCCCCCACACTGCAAACAAGGCAGGAGTCCTCAGCACTCCGACTACAACGAGTGTCGTGAACCCAATGCTCGCGGTCGCAGTCGAGAGTGGTTCCATCACGAGCGCGAAGAGCGCTGAGATCAGGTGCGCTGGTTCACCAATCAGGTCGCGTGAGCACTTCCGTTCGCTCCGCCAGTCGATCTCTGCCTCCCACGGGTGGGCGCTAGTCATCCACGGGGCCCCTACACCGCGACAGTCGCCTTGGAGGCCGCGCCTACAAAGCCAACGACTCGATCTGCGACATGCTTCAGCTGATCTTGCGAAAGGTCGGGGAAGATCGGAAGCGCCAGCGTCTCGAGCGAAGCTGCCTCAGTGTGTGGAAGTGTTCCTGGCTTGGTGCCCAGATACTCAAAGCACTCCTGCAAATGAAGTGGCACGGGGTAGTAGATCTCAGTCCCAATCTTTTGCTCTGTGAGGTGCGCGCGCAGGTCGTCGCGAATCGCCTTGGGAACGCGAATGACATACTGGTTGTAGATATGCCGTGCTGGGGCGGGCAACTTGTATGGAAACCGCAACGCGAATCCGCCCCGCGCGAGCGGGGTTCTCGAATCGCACGCTCCTGCCGCAGAAAACGCCGCGTCATAGAACGCCGCATTTCGTTGCCGACCCGCGTGCCACGACTCGAGGTGGCGCAGCTTGACGCGCAGGACCGCCGCCTGCAACGCGTCGAGACGGCCGTTCATTCCGACAACCTTGTGGATGTACTTGATCTTGCTGCCGTGAACACGGAGCATCTTCATTGACTCTGCGAGGTCTGGGCAATTCGCGGTACACATTCCTCCGTCACCGAATCCGCCCAAGTTCTTGGATGGGAAGAAACTCCACGTTGCGATCGCGCCGCGCACTCCAACACCAGTGCCCTGGGCGTCGCGCGATCCAATTGCTTGGGCCGCATCCTCGACGATGGGCACCTTGAGCTGAGTGCCCAACGCCGCAAACGCGGCCATATCCGCCGCCTGTCCATACAGATGCACTGGCATGATCGCGCGCAGTTTCTTGCACTGCTTCGCGGCCTGGGCGGTCGCGACTGGGCACATGTTGTAGGTCGCCGGGTCAATGTCGACCCAGACCGGAGTCAGCCCGATGCGCGCGACCGCACCCCCTGTTGCGAAGAATGTGAAGGATGGGCAAAGCACCTCATCACCCGGCTTGCCTCCAAGTGCCATCAACGCGAGCACGATCGCATCCGATCCGCTGGTACATCCCACGGCATGGTTGATCCCGCAATACTGCGCCACTTCCTTCTCGAACGCCTCCACCTCCGGGCCGAGGATGAAGACTTGGCTCGCCACGACGCGCGCGATTGCCTCATCAATCTCGCTCTTGATGGCTGTGTACTGCGGTTTGAGATCAAGCAATGGAACGACAGGATTCGTACTCATGGTTACCGCCGAGAGTAACACGGCAGACCGTAGACTCGCGACCCTCATGACGGCGGTCTGCTTTTACTTTCAGGTTCATCAGCCCTATCGACTTCGTCAATACTCGGTCTTCGATAGCGATCACTTCTACTTTGACAACGAAGCAAACGCCGCGATTCTTCGAAAAGTGGCCGACAAGTGCTATCGGCCGGCGACGAAACGAATTCTAGATTTGGTGAGGCGCCACGAGGGTCGCTTTCGGGTCTCGTATTCGTTTTCTGGAACGGTGCTCGACCAACTTGAGGCGTGGGCGCCCGATGTGATCGATCAGCTCAGGCAGCTCAACGAGACTGGGGCATGCGAGTTCATTGGCGAGACAAGCCACCACTCGCTCTCGTTCCTGTTTTCGAAGAACGAATTCAATGACCAGATTGCCGTGCAAGAAGATCGGCTGAAGCGCATCTTCGGGGTCACCCCGACCGTTTTTCGAAACACTGAACTCATCTACAACAATGAACTCGCTGGACACATCTCGTGGCTCGGAAAGCACAAGGCGGTGCTCTGCGAGGGTGTTGATCGCCTGCTGGGCGCTCGGTCGCCAAACTTTCCGTACAGCCCGCCACCGCGGTCGATTCCTCAAGGATGCACGCCGGTCAAGCTGCTGCTGAAGAACTACCGGCTGTCGGATGACATCGCCTTTCGATTTTCAGATCGCAATTGGGCCGACTGGCCGCTCTCAGCAGAGAAGTTTGCCAGATGGGTCAATCAGATCAATGGGAACGGATTCTTGTGCAACCTATTCATGGACTACGAGACCATCGGCGAACACCAGTGGGCGGAGACAGGCATCTTTGAATTCTTCGATGCAATGCCTGAAAAGATTTTCGATGTGAATCCAGGGCACAATTCGTTTCTCACGCCGAGTCAGGTCGCTGACATTCATCACCCGGTAGGCGAGTATGACGTCGATCGCCCGATCTCCTGGGCAGACACAGAACGCGACATCACTGCGTGGCTCGGCAACCCGCTGCAAGACAACGCCGCGGCTGAGCTCTACAAACTTGAAGAGCCCGTCAAACGCCGCCACGCCGCGGGAGATGAGCATGTGCTCGAAGATTGGCGCAAACTCACCACGAGTGACCACCTGTACTACATGTGCACGAAGTACTGGGCTGACGGCGATGTACACAAGTACTTCAGTCCCTACGAGAGCCCTTACGACGCATACATCAACTTCATGAATGTGCTGGACAACCTGCGTTCACGTGTTGGCGGATGAGCGCGTCGATGCTTTGCGCAGTTGCCTCACACGCAGATGCTTGCGAAATGTCCCTTGCGCCGCGAGCACGCTGAGTCGCCACCCGAGTAGACCGTCGAGAATGCCGCGCTGAAGCAATGCGTGCTTCGCGAGCGCTGCCACAGGTCGAACGACGAGGTCGATCACTCCCCCACCGGCGCGTCCCCGTGCAACGATTGACTGCGCTGATATCTCGGCGTAACGCGCTGTGCGCGCCCGCGCATCAGCAAAGTCGCGGTAGGAGTCATGGCGACAGGTGCCGCCCAGCACGGCGGTCGCGCCGTCAACGACGAGGGCTTCGTGCGGCGAGAGCCCGTCCATTCGCCAGTGTCCGCGGCGGACAAGGCGAAGCACACGATCTGGGTAGCCAAAGTAGTGAAGCCACCGGTTGTCCATCCACAACTTTCGGACGACGAAGAACCCATCGGTATGCGAGTCGTCTCGCGCGAGCACTCGACAGATCGAGTCAGCAAGAACCCCGTCGATCGACTCATCTGAATCCATCATGAGAATCCACGCGCAACTCTCGGCGAGGCGATTCGCCGCAGCCTTGTTGTGTTCATGATTGTCGAACACGCGATGGACTGGTTCAATACCGAACTCCCTGCAGATCTCGATCGTGGCGTCGGTCGATCCCGAATCGACGACTGCGATTGCGCGCGCGATCGGCCTCACGCTTTCGAGCAATCGGCGAATTGTCCGCTCGCTATTGAATGTCGTGATTGAGACGCCCAGGTCGAGCGTCGCCTGCGAGGTCATCCCTTGGTGCTCGCATTCGCGGCGAACTCTGGAACGAGATCTTCGACAGTGAAGAGGCTCTCGAAGACGATTCCCGCTCGCTCGATGTTCTCGCGAGCGCCTTCCTTGCGGTCGATCGTGGCAATGATGTGGGTCACTACGCCGCCGAGATCTTGAATCACCTTTGCCGCTTCGAGCGCCTGCCCGCCGGTCGTGGCAACATCTTCGACGATGACGACTCGGTCGCCAGCAACGAGCACCCCCTCGAGCTGCTTCGCGGTGCCGTACTCCTTTTTCTGATTGCGAATGAAGAGACATGGGATACCGCTCGACATGCTCGCAGCGCTCACCAACGGAATGCCGCCGAGTTCAGCCCCTGCGAGTCGCGTCGTTCCCTTCGAGATTCGCGCCGCGAACAGCTTGCCGAGCGCTGCGAGTACATCAGGCTGCGTACTGAAGAGGTATTTGTCGAGGTAGTAGTTGCTTGTGCGCCCGCTTCGAAGTGTGAAGGTCCCGCGCAGGAGTGCGACTGATGCGATCCGTTCCGCGAGTTCTGAGTGGTTCATGGCGCGATCCTACGTTGCAGAGGCGCGACGGAGTCGACGC
>SYHM01000155.1 GCA_005799205.1 Planctomycetia bacterium
CGCGTTCGGCGAAGCACTTCAGCCCTCATTCAAGGTGTACTGCCAGCAGGTAGTGAAGAATGCGCAGACGCTGGCGCACGAACTTCAATTGCGCAAGTACCGCCTCTGTTCAGGAGGCACCGACAACCACCTGATGCTCGTCGATCTGCGCACCCGTGATGCCGAGTTGACTGGGGCAGACGCTGAGAAGTGGCTCGAAAGCGCCGGAATCATCTGCAACAAGAATGGGATCCCAAACGACCCGCGTTCGCCTGTGGTGACCAGCGGACTTCGACTCGGAACCCCAGCACTCACGACGCGCGGATTTCGTGAGACGCAGATGCGTCAGGTCGCCGCGTGGCTCGATGCGGTGATGGGATCGAAGGGTGAACCAACGACCTGTGCGCGCGTGCGCGATGAGATTCGTGCTCTGTGTCACTTCTTTCCACTTCCGCATTGATGGACGGTGACCAGCGCATCGTGACGTTTGACCTTCCGCCGAGCTCGCCGCTCACGTCGGTACGATTGCTTTGGCCGATTCTGGTGGTGCTCTTCTTTGTGGTTCCGGCGGGAACCATCGCGTTCACGTTCGCACTCGGATCCGCTGCCCGCGCAAACTCGGGTGCGGGGGTCAGCTCGCCCTTCACGCCATTTGTGCTCTTTGCCTTGGGCATGGGTGCGACATTGATCGTGTTCTACGTCTTCAATTGCCGCCGACTCAGCAAGGTGCGCCGAAGGCAGTGGGACGACTTTGTCACCGGCCAGGGTGGGGGTGAGCACGCAGTGCAACTCGAGAGTCTCATGAGAGTGAACAGGTGGGGATTCGGCAGGCGACAGGCGACATGGAACAAGATGAGTTGCGCAGTCGTGAAGGCGCTTCGCACGTCACACAACGGATCGATCGCGTTCATCCCATCGAAGCTCGCGAAACAACTCGAATCTCATAAGGCTCCACCTGGCCTCCTAGAGCCCGAACCAATCGGCCACAGTTTCTCATGGGCGCAAGGGTGTGCCATGGTGTTTCCGTTGCTCCTCGTCGGCAATTCGTTCGTCTCACGCCGACTTCATGGCGTTCCCTGGGGGTGGCTCGATCTGCTCTTGGCAGTCAGCCTAGGGGTACTCGGCCTTTCTGCGGTCGTGTGGTGCACCTCAGTGCTCGGCGAGAAGGTCGTCGCCCTTAAGTCGACGAAGGGCATCGTCAAAGCAGGGCCAGGATGGATTGACTCCCACACCCCCAAGAGGCGGTGGACGGTCGAAGATTCGGTGTTGATTGTGCGAGCGATGACCCCCAGCCCCCGTACGAACTATCAGGCGTTTCTGCTGGGTCCACAAGGGATGCTCATGATTCCAATCGCCAAAGGAACAGGCCCCGCCTTCATCAACCTCTGGCAGCGGTGGACGACCCCGGAGCCGCGCCTCGATCTCGCGGAGTGATCAACCCGTCGCGTCATCGACGCGGCAGAGCGACCCGTCGCGCAGCGCGTACTCACATCCGGTGTTGGCGCACCGAGCGCTTGCACTCCCAGTCAGCGGCAACTTGAGTTGTTCGCCGAACTCGCTCATCCATCCAATCTGCTTCGCGGGAACGCCCACCATCAGCGCGTAGGGTTTGACATCTTTGTTCACCACCGCACCCGCACCGACGAAGGCATACTTGCCGATGGTGACGCCACAGACAATGGTGCAGTTGGCTCCGAGTGTCGCTCCCCGTTGCACGACAGTATCGCGGTACTCATCCTTGCGGGTGATGGCGCTTCGTGGGTTGTACACATTCGTAAACACCATGCTCGGTCCGCAAAAGACATCGTCTTCGAGCGTGACATTGTCATACACACTGACATTGTTCTGAATCTTGACGTTGTTGCCAATCACGACGCGGTTGCCGACATAGACATTCTGACCGAGCGAGCAGCGTTCACCGATTCGGGCGCCTTTGCTGACATGAACCCAGTGCCAAATGCGCGTGTCAGCGCCGATGATTGCTCCATCATCGACGAGTGCGGTCTCGTGCTTGGTGTAGGTCATGCGCCACCCATCGTGCGAAGAAACGGGTGGTAATCGCCTTGTTTCCCAATTGGAGTCGCGGTTCGAATCTCGCCGACCGTTTCGATCGCCACGCGGTTTGCTTCGAGGCCAAATCCACCTCCAGCCAACATGTCTTCGTAGACGCGCGTGTGCAGGTCGGTGAATCCATCTGAGAATTCGATCGACTCGTCACCCATCAGAATCGACCGATAGGTGCGCTGTCCCTTCGCGCGCGAATCTGCAGGAAGGTCATTCGCGTCGACCGACAAGAACCAGCGCACGCGCGCCCGTTCGTACTCGAGGTATCCAGCGGCGCAGGTCGGGGTGCGGTGGTGCACCTTGTTTGCGACGACCTTGCCGAAGACGAAGTGCAACATGTCGTAGAAGTGCACGCCGATGTTGGTCGCAACGCCGCCCGATTTCGTCGTGTCGCCTTTCCACGACTGGAAATACCACCGACCACGGCTCGTGATGTATGTCAGGTCGAGATCGAATGTCTTGCCGCGCGGGGCCTGCGCGACACGTTCCTTGAGTGCCACGATCGCGGGATGCAGCCGAAGTTGCAGCACTGTGTAGATGCGCTTGCCGGACTCACGTTCGATCTCGAGCAAGCCGTCAATATTGCGAGCATTGAGCACAATCGGCTTTTCGCAGAGGGCATTCGCGCCTGAACGCAGGGCGAATCGAATGTGCGAGTCGTGCAGATAGTTTGGAGAGCAGATCGAGACATACTCAATCTGACGCCCCGTGCTAGCGCGGCGCAACTTGTCGGTGTGGCGATCAAACCGTTCGAACTCAGTAAAAAAATCAGCGTCAGGGAAGTAGCTGTCCATGACGCCCACCGAGTCGTTGGGGTCTAGCGCAGCGACGAGCGTGTTGCCTGTGTCTTTGATCGCCTTCAAGTGGCGGGGTGCAATGAACCCACCAACTCCAATTACAGCGAAGTTCTTCATGCGACGGCACTATATGTTCGGGCGGCGCACCAACGCGCGCTCATGCGCGGCTTGCGTACGAGCCATCTGCCGTGTTGACGCGAATCATCTCGCCGATGACGATGAATGGTGGCACTCGAGTCTTGAGGCCTGTTTCGCAGACCGCCTCCTTGAGTTGATTCGTCGCGGTTGCCCCCTTGATTCCAGGGGCCGTGTCGGTCACCTTGAGTTCGACGACATTGGGAAGTTCGATCGAGATCGGCTTGCCATCGCACCAGAGAACGACCAGCTCGGTGTTGGGCTTCGCATAGAGCGGCATGTCGCCGACAACCGTGTCATCGAGTTCGACCTGCTCGTAGTTGGCGGTATCCATAAAGACATACTTCTTACCGTCGAGGTAGAGGTACTCCATTGGACGGCGGTCAAGTTCGACTTGCTCAACGGTTTCGCCTGAACGCAGGCGCTTTTCGAGCAGCGTGCCTTTGTCGATGTCCTTAATCTTGATCTGGATGAATGCGCGAAGATTTCCAGGGGTCACATGGGTGAACTGCGTGACAACATAGAAGCGTCCGTCGAGCTTGATTGCCACGCCTGGTCGTAAGTCGTTTGAATTCATGTGGGTCCTTGGAGTCCTTGATCGAGAGGGGGGGCGATCATAGCGCGATAAAAAAACCCCCGAGCACAAGGCTCGGGGGCGGAGGGAGGGAAAAGGGCATGGTTGGTCAGACAATCAATTGACTGGAGGGTTTTTCTCCAGCCTCTCGATTCTCTAACGCGGACTCTCATCCGCACTTCCACCATAGCCCCGAATCTTGGTTTGTAAAATTTGGTTGCAAAGAAATCAGAATTTCCCTTCGTCGTGCCAATATGATCAGCGAGTCGCCTGAACATTGACGCACGCCGACCACGTGCAGCTATGCTCCGAGGTACGAATGATGATCCTCAAGAAAGCGAGTTATCGGAACACACAACTGCGTCGGGACGGACGAATTGCGAAGCCACTTTGTGCGGTTTTTATAGGTGGTTTTGCTTTGTGTGTTTCGATGAGTGCGGTCGGTCAGAGCACCCCGTCTGTGGCGCCACCGAGGCCCAAGCCTCCTGCAACTGCACCCGCTCGGGGGTCAATCGCAACTGCGCCACCCCTCGTGGCCGAACCCGCCTCACTCGACTTGGGGTTTCTCGCCCCGAACACCCCGGGTGAGGGAACGGTGGTGCTTCGAAACACTGGTGACGCGCCGCTCACAATCAGCGCCATCGTCGCCTCGTGCAAGTGCACCACAATCAATGACATCGTCGGGAAGCAGATTTCGCCTGGCGGCTCCGAGACGATCACGATCAAACTCGACGGCGCTCCAGCGATGGGGGTGCGCCGATCGTCGGTCAAGGTCACCGCAGAAGGATTCGCGCGCGCTCTCGATATCGCCGTGAAAGGCGAGGTCAGCCTGCCCGTGCGCATCGTTCCGCCGTACATCAACGCGATTGAGCAGAAGAACTTGCAAGGACGCCTAATCGTCGAATCGATCGACCGACAACCCTTCAAGATTCTCAGCGAGAAGGGGGGGGCGGGCTTCTCGATCCAAGGCTTCGATACCGCTGCCGACGCCCCGCGCAACTCCTACGTCGTGTCGTATGACCTCACCGGCTGCGCCACCGACCTTCCATCACACCTACTCATCGAGACCGATGCTGTCGGTGCGGGAGTCGTCGATGTCCGAGTACGAAGTGAACGGGCTCCGAAAAAGCCACTGATCCAGTTCGCCGACACCCGGTGCAATCTCGGCACAGTTCGTCCAGGCAGTTCGAAAGACGCTCGCTTTACGATTTCGAATGGAAAGGTGGTCGTGGACTCAGTATCAACGACGAGTTCGGACGCTGCGGTAGCGCTCTCGCGCACCGAGCCAGGCAAGGATGGCGCGCTTGCCGTCACCATCACGGTCACGCCTTCGACAGGTTTCACCGGCATACTCACCCTTCCAATCGTGCTCAAGAGTGCAACCCACAGTGCCGACCTCGAAGTGATCGCGAGCGTCCGTCCATGAGTCATCATGCTCCGCCACCCCTCGTGATCACGATTGTCGTGGGGGCTCATCCCCATGCAGAACGAGATGATCGCCAGCGCGCCTACGCGCTTGCAGCTCATCTCGAGGCGATGCTTGCAGCCCTACACGACACGGGCGAATCGCTCCCGCAGGTGCAGGTGCTCAGCGATCTCTGGTTTCTGAACGATGCTTCGCTCTCCTCAGGGCCAACGATCGCACTCGGGACAGCAACGACCAACGCTGCAGTCGCGCATCTCGCGTCGCGCCTGCCCCAAGCGTTTGTCGTCGATGGTGAGTTCGAGATTCAGTTCGATCGCATCGGCAGCGATCCGCGCGTTTCACTGCGTGGAGTCAACGCCGCGACAACTGCGCGGGCAGTTGAAGTCTTCACGGACAAGTTTCTTGCGCAGTGGCTCGAAGCGGTGACAGCCGCCGTGTGATTGCACAGAATCAAAGTCGCGCAACGCGATCGGCGATGTCCTTCAGCGCGAGCGCGTCGATCATTGGCTGAAGGCGTCCCGCAAGCATTTCGTTGAGGTTGAAACTCGCGTCGATCCGGTGGTCGACTGCGATGTTCTCTTTCGATCGATAGGTGCGAATCTTCTCAGCGCGGCTACCTGAACCAATCATCGCACTGCGCTCATCTGCCCGCCGCGCAGCAGCCTCGGCACGTCGAAGTTCGTAGACGCGCGCGCGAAGCAACCGCCATGCCTTGTCGCGGTTTTGCAATTGACTGCGGGTCTCTTGCATGCGAACTTCGATTCCAGTTGGAAGATGGATGAGTTGCACGGCTGTGGCGACTTTGTTGACATTCTGACCGCCAGGGCCCTGTGCGGTCGTCATGATCTCCTTGACCTCGGCGGGATCAACCGCATCAGCAACTTCTTCTGGCTCAGCAAGCACCGCAACGGTCGCGGTCGAGGTGTGGACTCTTCCCTGCGCTTCAGTCGCTGGGACGCGCTTGACTTGATGGGTGCCACCTTCGTATCCAAGCGCGCTCCAAACGCCAACGCCTGTGATCTCAAAGACTCCGTGACTGATGCCACCGACATCGCCTGGCTTGAGTTCGAGTTCTTCCCAGCTCCAACCGCGACTCTGGCAGTACCGCTGGTACATCGAGACGAGGTCACCCGCCCACAGGCTCGCCTCATCGCCGCCCACTCCGCTTCGAACTTCAAGGATGATCTCGCCGACTGCGCGATCATCGGCCGTGACGAGGTCGCGCACGAGCGACTCGATGATCTGCGCGCGCTCTGCTTCCAGTGCGGTGCACTCCTGGCGCGCAAGAGCGGCGATCGATGGATCACGATCGCTCGAAAGTTCAACCGATGCAGCGAGTTCGGCAGTGGTGGACTGCCAACGCTTCCAGCGGGTCACCATTCCCTCGAGCGACGCCCGGCGAATCACGATCGTGCGTAGGCGCCGATGGTCGGCGAGGACCGCTGGATCTTCCATTGAGGCTGTGAGCGACCCGAACTCGTTCTCGATTTCGACGAGTTTTCTGATGAGGTTGTCAGGAGGGTTCGACACGGCAAGCGACCATACAAAGAAAACACCGTGACTGAAAAGTCACGGTGCAGAATTGACTGAGTCTGATTGGTGCTACTTCTTCGTTGCAGCGGCGTCCTTGCCCTTGGCAAAGTATCCGCCTGCAAACTTGCGCTGGAATCGTTCGACGCGACCCGCGGTGTCAACGAACGTCTTCTGGCCGGTGTAGAAGGGATGCGATCCCGACCAGACTTCAACATTGAGTTCTGGAACCGTCGCACCAACGGTCATGACGACCTGTCCGCGGAAGTTCACTTTGCACTCGGGGTAGTACTTTGGATGGATATCAGGCTTCATTGTTGGCTCCAGATCGAGTCGCGAAGTGTACGCAGAAATCGCATGTGTGCAAGGGGAGGGGACGTGCTGCGCGCAAACAGCGCGAAAGTTGACGGATCGCGGCGCGGTGTTATCTTTCAGCCCTCATTCCCTCGTAGCTCAATGGTATAGCGGGCGGCTGTTAACCGCCAGGTTACTGGTTCGAGTCCAGTCGGGGGAGCTTGCTCAAGACCGCGTTGGCGCTGCTGCGCCCGCGGTCTTTTCGCATCGCTCCCCCCGCGTGTGAGGCCGCCAAGCGGCCTCACACGCTGCGTTGTGCGCGCATTCGGCTCGGTCGCATGCCAAAGCGCATGCACCTCGCCTCACGCGCGCACCCCGCGACTGACTCGGCGCCTCGTGCCGCTGCGCGGCACTTCGTCGTCGAGTCCAGGGTGGGGTGAGGCAGCTTGCTCAAGACCTCGGTCTTTTCGCATCGCTCCCCCCGCGTGTGAGGCCGCCAAGCGGCCTCACGCGCTGCGTTGTGCGCCC
>SYHM01000156.1 GCA_005799205.1 Planctomycetia bacterium
GACTGCCAACGCAGTCTGCTCGCCGACTTGCACTCCTGAGGCGACCACGAGTTCTCGCACACCATCAAAGTTGCAGTCTGGCCACATGCCGACAAACTCACCGAAGCACAGTTCGTTGTGCGGCGAGAGGAGTTCGTAGACGACCTGAAGTGTCGCACCGTCGACGACAGCGATTCTTCCGTCAGCCGCGAAGAAGTCGCCGGGATCGATGAGGATGTGATCGATCGCGCCATCACCTGTGAGATCGAACTGTGAGTGAACCGATGGCTGCGCGTCAAAGGCGCCGCTCGTCAGTGTCGCATCGATCCACTGCGAGAATTCGGCGACAAACTGGGCATCGTCGTCTGGCGTCATCGCGCTCGTGAGGGAGCGCGGTTCGGCGAAGGCTGGCGCGGTCGCGCCTCCGAAGAGACTTCCTGCGGGAATGATCCAGCTCAAGGACGAGACGAGCGCCGACCAGAAGCCGCACTTCCACAGGCGCGAGTGATGCGGCGGCGTGAAGTCATCGCACGCAGTCCGGCGCGCGAGTGAAACGGAGTTGATGTGCACTGAGAGTCCCCTGAAAACGAGTTTTCGATCCGCACCAGAAGCGGGATCAAGAGTAAGAACGGCACTTGCACCCTGTCAACCGTGTGCGCGCTGATGCAACGCGCGCGGCGACTAAATCTGCGACCAGGCGCAAGGGCGAGGTGTTTTGATGGTTGTTGATCGGCTAGAGGCCAGAGTGGATCTCGCTTAGTCGGTCTTCGCGAGCGGGCCCAAACTATTTCTTCAGGAGTGGTTTCCGGCTCACTGGCTCCACGGTTTGAGCGAAACAATTGTTGCCTAGTGTCTTCGAACCTTGAGTATGCTGCGCTCAATGAGCAATATTCATCATAAACAGCAGGAGTGCCATGGAGTTTTCTGTGTTTTGTTCGCTGTGTTGTGTGGGTCAATCAGTGCAGTTTTCATCGGTTCGGCTGTGGCAGGTACTCCGCTACCGGCGCGTGCCGTTGATGAAGTGGCTTCCTCGCAATTGCTCTGTTGGCGGACGATATACGAGGGCACCTGTTGCGACGCGTTTGTGATCGTCCCGCAGTGCGAGGGTTGCCTGTGCCTTCTGCAACCGCAAGTGATCAGCGATGGAGGCGTGTTTGCATTGACTCCCACGGACGGGGACGGATGGCGTGCGCTCGAGTTCGGTCATGAGGATGTGAAGTGCGCGTGGATCCCAGTGCTTTGCAACTACACGGGGGTTGGAGCGTGCTGCATCGCTCGCCCAGACCTTCAGCAATCGGCCAGGTGCACTCGCTTCATTAACCCATCGAAGCCAACGACATGTCCGTGACCACTCGCACGCGCATGATCGACTCTGTTCGAGTCATCATTCTCGTTCTGGCGCAGGCTTCGCTCGCGCAATCGCCCAGCGTCGAGCATGGGCAGGGTGGCGTCTCGCCGCAGAGCTTGATTCGCGATTGCCAAGAGTTCGAGCGGCGGGCGCTGAAATCTGCGGATGTCGATGGGGTGCAGTTGCTCTTCGTGAGGCCACCGATTGCCGCCGCAACTCTTGAACAGTTGGTGACCTCGCTCGACCTGCCACCGCAAGAGCAGCTGCAGTGTTTCGAAGCGGCTCGCACATATTGGCGGCAGACGATGGCGGTGCACACGGGACCGATGGCCGCCCTCCGCGCGCGCGTTGCGGGGCTGTCGTTGGCACTGAGTGTCGATGACGGCGATTCCATCGAGGAGCGCTGCGGGCCGATTCGCGCCGAACTTGTCCGGCTCAACCGAGACTTGAAGTCGCATGAGTCTGGGCTGATTGCAGCACTCGTCGCGCAGAGCCCATCACGCGGCGCACGCGCGACGGCAGTGCTGGCATACCAACAAGAAGTGCGACTCTCGCAGTCGGTGCCTTCCGCACTTGGGGGATCGCTCGTCGATGTCGCCGCATTCCTTCGTTCCTGTGTTCACTCGTGTGGAGCGACAGATAGCAGCGCTGCGCAGAGTTGTGACGAGGTGCTGATTGAGTCCCTCAGCAAGGGCATTGCGCTTCAGCGCGCACGCGTCGAGAGTGTGAAGGATGCACACTGTGACATCGCGCGTGCGCAGTCCAGTGCGCGTCACGGTGCTTCCGACCGATTGGATGCGTGGGCAGCGTGCCAGCAGGCGGGGCAGCGAGAGCATCGCGCGAATCTCTCGCTCCTCGAATGGAACAGTGGCGTGGTCGCCGCGTTCGCCGACCGCGCTGCCAGTCCATGCGGGGCATTGATTCGTGCGCGGTGGGCTGAACTGATCTTCCCGACCATCTATCCCGATCCAACGAGCCTCGATGAGTTTCAGGCAGCACTCTGTCAGATCGCTGACGCGTCGATCGATCGTGAGGCCGTGCGGGTCGTTCTTGCGAACGCAGAGTTGCAACGGCGAGCGATCTGCGCGCAGATGGAGCTTCAGGCCCGTGCGTGGAGCGCGAAGCGCTCGGCAGAACTCGGTGCGAGCGATGAATGGCAGCAGCACTGTGACGCCTTCGCAGCGCTCGGACTGCAGAGGTGGACATGCGCATCCGATGCGTTGTCGCGTCTGAAAGCGCTCATCGAACAGGACGACCAAGGTCGGCAGGAACAGGGACAATCGCCGAGTCGTGCGCGATGGCTTGCGCCAAGTCTCGCGCTCATCACTCAGCGAGAAGCCGAGTTGTTTGAGTCGGCGATCATTCGGCCGGACCCCGACTATCCATTGACCTTACAACTCTCACGCGCCAAGAAACCGTAGTCCCCCGCGTGATCCTGCGTCGCGTGATCACGCGTTCTGGGGAAGAATCGGTGCGTCGGAGAGGCCAATTCTTCCCGAGAACGGAGGAGTCGACTACTCACCCACTAGGCCAGATCTTTGGAACACCGAAGATCCAAAACAACACCAGTTGAGGCACGATCGCGACCGCGAGCAGAAACCACGCGAGGACTCGGACCCAGATGCCTCGCAGATCGCCATGCATCCCCCAGCAGAATGGAAACAGGCCCGAGAAAAAGGTGGCCGAAAGAAGGTCGAACGCTTCGCTTCGGATCGCAGGGGCGCACGCTCCGACCGAAGCCACGATGACCATCCACACCGCGAAGACCGTGAGCGGCCACCTGAGGTTCTTGAGATTGGCATCAACCAACGGATTGGGTGGATCTGACTTTGCGCGACCATCAGGATCGCGCTCCCGCGAATCGCTCACAGGCGCCCCCGAATGCCCTCAAGAAATCTCAAGGCTCGTGAAAAAAGTAATCGAACGGATGCGTCGCCGAGGGCAAAGTTACAGATATCGGTCACGGCCTCGAAAATCTCAACGACAGAGCGAGCTTGTTCTGAGAGAGGATCAGCGCCCCAGCAATCCGCACTGAACAACATCAGCCTCGAGAGAAAATTCGCAAATCCACAGCACCATGCAACGATGCACGCGACGGCGGCTGGTGGCGCGGTTGTGGCGATCCCGCAACTAGCCGCTCTCAAAAGCAGTCCCACGACCTGCAGCGTGAGTTTTGCGGCATCCGTCCAACACCTGATGCCACCCACCCACCCCGTTCCCGCCATCGCGGGTCCGGTGAGTGCGACGAATCCCTCGCCGGTCGCGTTCACTCTGCACAGATTCGCGCAGATCGCCGCCGCGACTGCGGGGTCTTGCGACTCGACCTGCGCCTTCGCAGCGACCATGAAGAGGTCGCTCACCGTCTTCTCTCCGTCGATGTCAAGGTCAGCCGGACA
>SYHM01000026.1 GCA_005799205.1 Planctomycetia bacterium
AGTCGTGATGCTGCCGAATCCGCTCACCATGATGCCGAGAATCCAATAGTCCGTCGCATTCCCCGGAGAGAATGTGCGGTTTGTCAGGGGCGCGTAGGCGAACCATCCAACGTCGGGAGCCGCGGCCGTGCCGTACAGCCCCTGCGACCCGATGTACGAGTAGTACAGCAGCCCCGCGCCGAAGACAAAGAGCCAGAGTCCAAACGCGTTGAGCCGCGGGAAGGCCATATCGCGCGCACCGATCATCAACGGAATCAGGTAGTTGGCCATGCCCAACAAGATGGGCATCCCAACAAGAAACACCATCGTCGTGCCATGCATCGTGAAGAGTTGGTTGAACGTTGCAGGGTCAACGACTTTTGCAGCCGCCTGCGCGAGCTGAGCGCGCATGATCGACGCCTCGATCCCTGCGATGACAAAGAAGAACAAGCCGAAGCAGACGTACATGATTCCAAGCCGCTTATGGTCAACGGTGACAGCCCACCCATGAAGGCGTGCGCCGAGGGTGCCGCTCACGTGCGCCAGAACAGACGAGGGAGATTCGGGTGATGGTGTCGCACTCATTGCAAGGTCACCAGATAGGCCACAACATCGTCGAGCTGATCCGCATCGAGTTTCAGACTCGGCATGTTGCATCCTTGCTTGAGAGCCTGCGGATCGTCGATCCATGCACGCAGCGTCTGTGCGTTCAGTGGCGCCGCACCAGCGCCGATCGTTTCGCGGCTCATGAGGTGAGTCAAACTGGGACCGAATGATCCACTGCTTACGCCGTCGATGGCGTGGCAATTCATGCAGGCGAGATCCAGAAAGAGTGCGCGTCCAGCGGCCGTGCTCGCATGCGCGAGCGCAGGAAGCGCCTGTGCAGCGCGCCACGCGTTGAACTCGTCGTCACTCACCACACGCACTCGCAAGAGCATGTTGGCGTGCTGGGTGCCGCAATACTCGGCGCACTGACCAAGAAACACGCCAGTGGTGTTCGACTGAAACCATGTGTGATTCACATGATTGGGAATCACATCGGTCTTCCCAGCCAGACGAGGAACCCACCACGAATGAATCACGTCGGCCGAGCGCAGATTCAACCAGATCGGCCGACCGACCGGGACGACCAACTCGTTCGCCGTGACAAGCATCGACTCATCCCCCTCCCCCCGCGCCATGCGGTACTCCCACCACCATTGGTGCCCAATCACATCGACTTCGAGCGCACCCGCCGGGGGTGCTTGCAGTTCGACATCACGAATCGTGCGGACGGTTGCCAGCGCAAGCACGAAGACGATGATGCATGGGATCACCGTCCATGCAAGTTCGACGGGGTTGCTGCCGAACACCTGAACGGGTTCACCGAGGACTTCAGCGCGCTTTCGAAAGCGAACAATCGACCAGACGAGAACTCCCTCGACGACGACGAAAATCGCCGCGGCGATTCCAATGACGAGCCACGCGAGGTTGCGAATCTCGAACGCCGGCGGACTCACTGGGTGAAAGATGTTCAAGTCGCCCGCATTCACGCTCGAACCGGCGCCGTGCAGGGTCGGCGCGCAGACGATCGCGTTCACTTCGTTGGCTGCTCCATCACGCCACATCGCGCCGAGCGCACACGATGCAAGACAAATCAAGAGCAACACTCTCCTCATGAGCGCGGGCAAGAATAGCAACGCCAATTCGCACTGAGGAAGTCGCGACTGTTACACTCGCTCCATTCCTGCCGGCGTGGCGGAATTGGCAGACGCGATGGACTCAAAATCCATTGGGGCTCACACCTCGTGCAGGTTCGATTCCTGTCGCCGGTACTTTGACTCGAGGCCCTTACTCGGCGAACGACCCTCGTGAGTAATTCGGGGACTCCTTCGTGATCTGAATGTCATGCGGATGGTTCTCAACAACCGTTGCGGCACTGACGCGGACAAAACGTGCTTCGCTGCGAAGTGCCTCAATCGTCGCGCATCCGCAATATCCCATCGCACTTCGCAAACCTCCCACCATTTGGTAAACGAAGTCTGCGAGCTGCCCTCGGTACGGGACGCGCCCCTCGACTCCTTCGGGCACGAACTTGCGCGAACCCGATTGCGCGTATCGGTCAGCGCTCCCGGCCTGCATCGCGCCTTCGCTTCCCATGCCGCGATAGACCTTGAATCGACGGTTACTGTGCAGCACAAGTTCGCCTGGACTTTCGTCAAGCCCTGCGAACAGCCCGCCAAGCATCACGCTATGCGCGCCGGCCGCGATCGCTTTGGCAATATCACCCGAGAGTCGAACTCCACCATCGGCAATCACGGGGATGCCCGCCTTCTGCGCGACCGAAACGGCGTTGAGGATCGCGGTGATCTGCGGCATTCCGACCCCAGTGACGACACGCGTCGTGCAGATCGACCCGGGGCCTATTCCGACCTTGACGGCGTCCGCTCCCGCATCAATCAGCGCCTGTGCGCCGTCAGCGGTCCCCACATTGCCCGCGATGACTTCGATCGAGTACCGCCTTTTCATTTCACGCACCGTTTCGATCACATTCTCGCTATGTCCGTGCGCCGTATCGACCACGATGACGTCAACTTCTGCAGCAATCAGCGCCTCGACCCGCTCGAATTGGCGAACCCCCACAGACGCTCCCACGCGAAGTCGACCGCGCGAGTCACGGCATGCCCGTGGATGGCGGCGCGTGTTGTCAATATCACGAAGTGTGACCAGCCCAGTCAATCGACCAGCCTCGTCAACGAGCGGCAACTTCTCGACGCGCGCCCGAACCATGATCGCTTCAGCCTCTTCGAGTGGCGTGTTGATCTTGCCGCTCACCAGTGCGTGGCTCGTCATTGCATCACCAACGGTGGTTGCACCAGGAATCTTGGCGATGAACTTCATGTCGCGCCGCGTCAGGATGCCAACGAGCCGTCCCCGCCTCGTGCCATCATCGGTGACAGGAAACCCGCTCACTCCCTGTTCGCTCATCAATGCGAGCGCACGCGCGACCGACTCAGTTGGACTGAGGGTGATTGGGTCGACGATCACGCCGTTCTCGCTGCGTTTCACTCGGGCGACTTCGCTCGCCTGTCGCTGCGGAGTCATGTTCTTGTGAATGATCCCGATGCCCCCCTCTTGTGCGAGCGCACGGGCGAGGGTTGATTCGGTCACCGTATCCATCGGAGCGGACACGAGCGGAAGTCCGATCGAGATCGCGCGGGTGAGCCGGGTTGAGATGTCAGCAGATTCAGGGGTGATCGAGCTCGCCCGCGGGATCAGCAGCACATCATCAAAGGTGATCCCGTCCTGTGAAATCTTGTGTTCCATTGGGAGATGATCGGACGATTTTCGATTCCCGTCAAGCGATCGCACCCACAGTGCCCGTCCCCTTGCTACCCTTGGGAATTCCGGGTTCGTCACGAGAGGACACTCCTTGAGCCACGCTAGAAACGAACTTCTTACACCCGTCTCGACCGACAATCGAGGAACCCAGCCAGGCGAGGGTCGCAAGGCGTGGAATTCGTGGTTGACGGCGATTATCAAGATCGAGGGCAGCGATCTCATTGTGAAATCGGGACTTCCCCCACGCATCCGACATCGCGGAGCCCTGCGCGATCTTGCCACCCCGCCCGTCACCGAAGAGTTGATGTTTCAGGTCGCCAAGGACATCCTGGATCCGAATCAGCTCGACCACTTTCGGCGCAACGGCTCGATGGACTTCGCGTTCGATTTTGATCAGGGGCGCCGATTTCGCGTCAATCTCTTCATGGCTCGCGGGCGACCAGCCGTCGCCGCTCGACTCATCACGAGCAAGATCAAGACCTTCGAAGAACTCGGCCTGCGGCCCTCCCTTGGCGACATCGCCATGGCCGCACAGGGACTCATTCTGTTCTCTGGAGTCACTGGTTCTGGCAAGAGCACCTCGATCGCAGCAATGATGCAATATGTCAATGAGCGCAAGAAAGTGCATATTGTCACGATCGAGGATCCAATTGAGTACATCTTTACGGATGTCAAGGCCACGATCAATCAGCGCGAGATCGGGATCGACTGCACCAACTTCAACGATGCCCTTCGAGCACTGGTGCGAGAGAATCCCGACATCTGCCTTGTCGGTGAAATGCGCGACTACGAAACCTTTGAAGCTGCAGTCCGTGCCGCTGAAACTGGGCACTTGGTTTTCGGAACGATCCACGCCTCAAGCGCATGGCAGACCTTCGGCCGTATCTACGACCTCTTTCCTGAGAATGAGCGCGATCAGATTCGAAAGCTGCTCGCGTACAACTTGCGCGCAATCATCTATCAGAAACTCCTTCCAACCCTGAAGCCTGAGGTTGCGCGCATTCCAGCGCTCGAAATCTTGCTGAACACCCCATCGGTTCAGAAGTACATCCTCGAGGCACGCGAAGGCGACTTGCTTGAGGTCATCAAGAGCGGGCGCGATGAAGGCATGCTTGACTTCACATCAGCGCTTGTCGAACTGGTTGAGTCTGAAATGGTGCATCAGCGCGTGGCAATCGAAGCAACTCCCCGCCCAGAAGAACTCAAGATGCGCCTGAAGGGCATCAC